>JAUZPJ010000469.1 GCA_030706025.1 Bacillota bacterium
ATGGCTGCTTTTGTCCAAAATACGGTTTTTCTAGTGGGCATATTTATTGCCATGTTCAGTTTGGATGTCCGTCTCGCTGGGCTTTGTCTTGTCTTACTTCCTATCATTTTCGGCTTAATGTATTCCTACAGAAGAATGAGTACGAAGGTATATCGGACGATGCGCAAAGAGCTAAGTCGCCTCAACGCTAAACTGAATGAATCCATACAAGGAATGAATATTGTGCAGGCGATGCGTCAAGAAGAGCGGTTTAGGGAAGAGTTCGGCAAGATTAACAACACCTACTACCTTGCAGCTATATCTAACATCCGTTTGGAAAGTCTTTTTGTTCGTCCAGCCGTTGATTTGATTTACACCTTCGCTCTCGTCTTAGTTTTAAACTTCTTTGGGCTTCAGTCCTTGTTCTCGACGATCCAAATTGGGGTACTCTATGCCTTCATCAATTATTTAGATCGCTTTTTTGAGCCGGTTAATATGATGATGCAGCGGTTGTCTCAGTTTCAACAATCGTTGATAGCTGCCGAGCGAGTCTTTGATCTATTAGATGATCGTCGGATGGCTCCTGAGATGATAAGCTGTACTGGGTCTTCTACAATAAACAGTGGTCAGATTGAGTTCAAAAATGTTAGTTTTTCTTACGACGCCTCCGCCAAAGAAGGAGGAACCGATGTTTTGAAAGACATCAGTTTTACTGTCTATCCTGGGCAAACCGTGGCTTTTGTTGGACATACGGGTAGTGGAAAAAGCACGATCGCTAATCTTCTCATGCGGTTTTATCCCCTAACTAGGGGAGAAATCCTGATTGACAAACAACCTTTGTCGGAGTTTTCCTCGGCTGAATTGCGTTCTAAGGTTGGGCTAGTGGCTCAAGATCCATTTTTATTCGCAGGGGATATTTCCAAAAATATTGAACTTTCCAGGTCAACCGTTAGCAAAAAAGATGTCTTGGATGCGGCATCGTTTGTACAGGCTAGTGAATTCATTAAAAAACTTCCCCAAGGATTCCAGGAACCTATCGGGGAGCGGGGTGTTACTTTATCGAGTGGTCAGCGTCAACTGATTTGTTTCGCTCGAACCATGGCAGGAAACCCAAGAATTCTTGTTTTAGATGAAGCAACAGCCAACGTTGATACGGAAACAGAGGAAGCAATTCAAACAGCCTTAGGAAAAATGCGCAAGGGTCGAACGACAATTGCTATTGCCCATCGACTTTCTACAATCCAGGATGCTAACCTTATTTTAGTTCTCCATAACGGGAAAATAGTTGAACGAGGTACTCATACTGAACTTTTGGTCAAAGAAGGGTTATATCACAAAATGTTTATGATGCAGCAGGGAACTATAGGGTAAGAGACGGGGTGTTTGTATGGAGGCGACGAGACAGTTATATTGGAATATTCACGGAAAGGGCATCATGTATTTTCTGGCCCTAATTTCCGTCATGATTTTTATAAGAGGTTGTTACAAGAAACTTTGGGGTTGGCAACAAGGCCGCAAAATCAACTATGATCACTTAGGTTTGAGATTTAAGATGATCTTTTCTGCCTTAATCAAGCATGATGAAGGAATTTTCAGGGGAACTTTCCGCCGCTTTATGCATTTTGGGGTTTTTTATGGGTTTGTAATTTTAACAATTGGAACGACAGTGATCGCCATTCAGGATCATTTTGGCATCCCTATGTTTTATGGAAATAGGTATTTAATTCTTAGCTTGCTAATGGATATATTTGGACTAATGGCCATGATTGGAATAGGAATGGCCGCCTATAAACGTTATATTGATAAACCGGACCATGAGGATTATACCTTAGATGACGCAGTTTTACTCATTCTTATTTTTTTGATCCTTTTTACGGGTTTTGTAATAGAAGGTTTGCGAATCTACACAACCCGAGACCTTTGGGCATGGTGTTCGCCAGTCGGTCTATTATTCTCCTCAATTATTAGCATTTCGGGCTTGTCTCCAAGATCTAGCCTATCAGTTCATGCCGCATTATGGTATGTTCATATGCTATTGGCGTTTGGATTTATGGCTTATATTCCATATTCGAAATTGTTTCATATGTTTGCTTCTTCGCTAAATATCTTCTTAAGACCGTTCTCCCCAATTGGTGGATTAACCCCTGTTGAACTTATCTTCCCAGACGAAAAGGCTTTAGGTGCAGCCCGTCTCGAAGAGTTTAGTAAAAAGCAGCTACTCGAATTAGATGCATGTATTTCCTGTGGAAG
>JAUZPJ010000047.1 GCA_030706025.1 Bacillota bacterium
ATTGTTTCTTTGGAGAGTATGACTGAGAGATTGTCAGATGATCATTCCTTAGCTTTAGAGATCGGACGGGCTCTTTCTAGTATTCAATATATAACGGTTGATTTGGAACGCTTAAAGACAAACATCGTTCTAGTTGAAGTCGATCCAGTTTGGGGGACTGCTGAGCAACTTGTTGAGGCTTTGGCCGGTGAAAAGATTTTGGCCTCGGATTTTGGACCACAGACTGTGCGCTTTGTTACTCACAAGGACGTCGGCAAAGTTGAAGCCGATAAGTTAGTGGATGCTGTTAGGCGTTTAATGACTAATTAACGTTCTTTTTTGGTTTCATTTAAGTTCGGAAAGCATTCCTGCCCCATTTCTGAAGGGATGTAAAAGGATTCCTTTTGAATTTCTGGAGGAAGATAAGTTTGTGCAACCCAGTGGTTGGGGTAGTCATGGGGGTAAAGATAGTTTGCCCCGTGCTCTAATTTTTCGGCTTCGGAGTAGTGCTTGTCTTTTAAATGGGCGGGTACTGCTCCAGTTGGATGTTTTCTTACATAAGCAAGGGCGCGGTCGATGCTTGCGACGGCGCTGTTGCTTTTTGGAGCAGTAGAGATGGCCAAAACTGCCTGGGCTAACGGGATTCGCGCCTCAGGAAGTCCAAGCCATTCGAGCGCGTTGGCGGCAGCATGTGCCTGAAGCATAACCGTTGGATCAGCAAGGCCAACGTCCTCAGATGCATGGACAATTATTCTCCGCATAATGAAACGTGGGTCTTCTCCGGCTTCTAGTAAAACTGCCAGCCAGTAAAGTGCAGCGTCTGGGTCAGAGCCGCGCATACTTTTGATAAATGCGGAAATGATGTCATAATGATTGTCTCCTGTTTTATCATACTTGATGGCCCTTTGTTGAATGGATTCTTCGGCAATTTCTAGGGAGATATGACGAACCCCATTTTCGGGTTGAGTAGTCAGAACAGCTAACTCTAAGGCGTTTAGAGCACGTCTTAAATCGCCATTGGCATAATTAAGCCAATGTTCCCAAGCGGCCGGGTCGATATTCACGTTATAACGGCCAAGTCCACGTTCTTTGTCGTGCAATGCGTGTTCAAGACCTAGACGAATTTCTGTTGACTTGAGAAGTTCTAGGCGAAAAAGCGTTGAGCGGCTTAAGAGTGCAGAGTTAAGTTCGAAAAAAGGATTCTCCGTTGTGGCGCCTATAAAGGTGATGGTTCCATCTTCGACAGCCGGGAGAAGTGCATCTTGTTGACCTTTGTTAAAACGGTGAACTTCATCACAGAAAACTAACGTGCGTTTTCCATAAAGGTGCAGATCATCCGCAGCCTGTGTAATGATTTCACGAATATCTTTGACGCCTGAGGTGACGGCATTGATGCGTACAAAGCGTGAGGTCGTTTTGGCAGCGATCACTTGCGCCAAGGAGGTCTTGCCTGTTCCAGGTGGGCCATAGAGGATTAATGAAGAAACTCGATCAGCTTCGATGGCTCTCCGCAGGAGTTTCCCTGGTCCAAGAATATGATTCTGACCGATATAGTCTTCAAGTGTTCTTGGGCGCATTCGTTCCGCAAGCGGAGCAACCTGATGCTGATCAAAGGTTGCGGAAAAAAGATCCATAGTTGATGTTCCTTTCTCATCATCGGTGCAAAGGTACGCAAACCCTATATCGTTGCATAATCGAGGGATTGCTAGGATCATAACTTAGTTTACGATAAAAAAGACCTATAAAGTAATTAAAAAAACTTTAGTAATTTAGTTGGGTATCCCCTTGACAAATTCCGAGTGTTTTAATAAGATATGCATGAAAGATCTACAAATACTTTAAAGAGTTCAAAGAGGTTTTACCTCTTGGGAAAAGAGGTGAGAGTGTTGAAACTCTCGACCAAAGGCCGGTATGGCGTCAAGGCTATGTTTGATTTAGCAAAACATATGGGCGAAGGCCCGATTTCGTTGAAAAGTATTGCGGAAAGACAGGATATTTCAGAACATTATCTGGAACAGCTTATCTCTGGTTTGCGTAAAGCGGGTCTTGTTAAAAGTGTTCGCGGTGCACAGGGGGGGTATCTGTTGGGAAAAGACCCCGATAAAATAAGGGTTGGAGATATCATTCGTGTGTTGGAAGGACCGATTGCGCCGACTGATTGTGTATCGGAGGAGGACCCGGAAAGTTGTTCAAAGGCAGAATCTTGCCCGACAAGGATAATATGGGAGAAAGTCAGAGACTCCATCGCTGAAGTTCTCGATTCCATTACACTTGAAACGATGCTGGAAGATGCCAAAAAGCGCGAAGCAGAGAGAAGCTTGTATATGTTCTATATTTAACTGTAATTTCATCATTTTTTCAAAAAATATAGTGCCAGGAGGGAGTTCCATGAAACGTATTTATTTAGACCATAGTGCTACAACACCAGTTGATCCTGAAGTTGCTGGGTTGATGATGACGTATTATACCGAGAAATATGGAAACCCGTCAAGTGTACACGGTTTTGGCAGGGAAGCTAAACAAGCTTTAGAAGAGGCTCGAAAGCAAGTTGCTGAGTTAATCGGAGCGACCCCTCAAGAAGTGGTTTTTACCAGTGGTGGGACGGAAGCTGATAATATTGCAATATTAGGTACAGTTGAGGCAAAGCGTAATAAGGGGAAACACATTATTACATCGTGCATCGAACATCATGCTGTGCTGGAAACCTGCGAGTACCTAGAAAAGAACGGATTTGACTTAACGATAATACCTGTTGACGAAGAAGGTATTTTCTCTGTTGAAGACGTTCGAAAGGCCATCAGACCAGATACGATTTTAATTAGTATGATGCATGCGAATAACGAAGTCGGATCGATTCAGCCCATAGCCGAAATTGGTAAACTTGCTAAGGAGCACGGTATTGTGTTTCATGTCGATGCCGTACAGTCCTTCGGGAAAATCCCCATTCAGGTTAATGAAATGAATATAGATCTTTTGACAATTTCGAGTCACAAAATCTATGGTCCTAAAGGGGTTGGGGCACTGTATGTTCGAAAAGGGGTACGACTTATACCTTTAATCCACGGGGGTGGTCAAGAGAAAAAACGGCGTTCAGGAACAGAGAATTTGCCGGGAATCATTGGATTTGGCAAAGCCTGTGAACTGGCTGGGCAACGGATGGCCGAAGATGCCGAATATCTCAAAAAGCTGCGCGACAAACTAATCAATGGAATTGTGGAGCGTATTGACTACGTGAAAATTAATGGACCTCTCGGAGAAAAACGTTTACCGAATAACGTTAATGTCAGTATACAGTTTGTCGAAGGGGAGTCTTTGTTACTTTCGTTGGATATGCTTGGGATTGCTGCTTCAAGTGGCTCGGCTTGTACTTCGGGTTCGCTTGATCCCTCCCATGTATTACTTGCCATGGGGCTGATTCACGAGATTGCCCACGGATCACTTCGCTTCTCGTTGGGTCGTCATAATACCGAAGAAGAGATTGATTATGTTCTTGAACAATTGCCAAAGATTGTGGAGCGTTTGCGAATGATGTCTCCTTTATATGATCAGGTTCTTAGAGAGCAAAAACAAGCACAATAGGAGTGATGAGATATGTATACAGAGAAAGTAATGGATCATTTTACAAATCCACGTAATGTCGGTGAAATTGAAAATGCAGATGGTGTTGGTGAAGTTGGGAATGCTAAGTGTGGAGATATCATGCGTATTTATTTAGATATTGAGGGAGACACTATTAAAGACGTAAAATTCAAGACCTTTGGGTGTGGTGCGGCAGTTGCCACGAGCAGTATGGTCACGGAAATGGTGAAAGGAAAAACCATTGACGAAGCTTTGGTAATCTCTAATGCGGCTGTGGCTGAAGCCTTAGGGGGACTTCCGCCGGCAAAAATGCATTGTTCGAATTTAGCTGCGGATGCACTCCATGCAGCAATCAAAGATTATCATGACAAACAGCAGATAAAGGAATAGATGAAGAATGGGTCTTACAACGAAACCTAAAGTAGTTGTGGGCATGAGCGGCGGTGTGGATAGTTCCATGGCCGCCGCTTTGCTCAAAGAAGAAGGCTACGAAGTAATTGGAGTTACATTGCAAATTTGGGAATCTGCAGGTCCAGAGGTAGAAGGTGGCTGCTGTTCTATTTCAGCCATTGATGATGCTAGACGGGTTGCTTTTTTGTTAGGTATCCCTCACTATGTCATGAATTTTCGGTCGTATTTTAAAGAGACGGTGGTGGATTACTTCACTCAGTCTTATTTGACCGGAGAGACACCGAATCCCTGTTTAGCCTGTAATAGGTATGTTAAGTTTGGCGAGATGCTCCGTAAAGCTCGGGGCTTAGGCGCAGAATACATAGCAACAGGTCATTATGCACAAGTGCTGCGGGATCCGAATAGTGAACGTTTCTTCTTAAGTAAAAGTGCTGATGCACGTAAAGATCAGACTTACGCACTTTACATGCTGAACCAGGAACAGCTTGCTCATACTCTTTTCCCTTTAGCAGAGTACACAAAAGATCAAGTCCGAAAAATGGCCAAAGAACGGGGTTTAGAAGTAGCCAATAAACCGGATAGTCAGGAAATTTGCTTTGTCCCAGACGATGATTACGCTTCATTTGTTAAGGAAAGGTCAAATGGGTTAATCAAACCGGGGAATTTTGTGGACCTTTCAGGGAAAATATTGGGGAAGCATCAAGGAATCATTCATTACACCGTAGGACAGCGTAAGGGCCTGGGTGTCGCATTTGGTAAACCAATGTTCGTGGTAGGTCTTAATCCTGTCAGTCATGAAGTCGTTTTAGGAGAGGACCCTGATATTTATACCGATACTTTATGGGCAGACGATTTAAATTGGATATCTATTCCGGATTTAAAAGAACCTCTGGAAGTTGAAGCGAAAATTCGGTATAATTCATCAGGCGCTCCTGCGACTATTTATCCGCCGGGAATTGAGGCAAACCATGTCGTCACGGTTCATTTTAAAGAACCGCAGCGTGCAGTAACCCCGGGGCAAGCAGTGGTCTTTTACCAAGGTAATTTAGTGGTTGGTGGGGGCAAAATAATTTCCGATCCTCGAGGCCGACGGTAACCTTGGATGAATGAATTGTATAGCTACTGGGCAAAGTAGAGGTAGAATTCTTTTTACAAGGTGGAGGAATTAATGCGACGCACGCGAGAGATTATTGGACTGCCTGTGTTGGACCTAGAAAATGGGGACTCAGTGGGGTGGGTAAAGGACCTGATCCTTGATAATGACAAAGATGAGGTTGTTGGAATTCTCTTAGAAGGCGGACATTTTTTTCAATCCTGCAAAGGAATTCCCCGAAAGGCTATTGAAACCGTAGGTAAAGATGCTTTAGTCGTTCGTGAAAAAGTAATAGAGGAACTTAAGGGGACTCGATGGTCTGACAAAGTAGGGAATGAGGTTTATACCCAAGGTGGGGAAGCAAGAGGTACGATTGAAGATGTTTTTCTCGATGACTCCGTAGGAAAAATAGTAGGATTCGAGGTTTCAGACGGACTCTTCGCCGATCTTCTTCACGGCCGGGGAACTATTCTAAAGCCCCGTGTCATGATCGACGGAAAAGATGTTCTAATAGTTGATAACCAAGTATCCCCCTTGGATCAAGTAAACGAAGAGGGGGTACGAGCATGAACTGTCCAGTTTGTTCGGGGCGTGCAATTGGTAAAGTAGGGGTGGAGCAATTTTATTGTTGGGATTGCTGCATTGAATTCGCGACACAAACTGATAAAGTGGTTATCTACGATTTGGCAGAAGATGGTTCTCTGGTGGCTTGGGATGATCCAGCTTTGAATACGGAAATTTCCAGTGCTGCTTTGGAATAATTGGGCGTTAAGGCGTTAATTTTAAACTAAGGCTTAAGATTGTAATGATAGGCTGATTTAATAATCGTTAAAAGAAAAGCGCGCCTTTCGGCCCGCTTTTCTTTTATACATCCACTCATTGGACTTTTATTGGAAGGGAGGATAAGATGAACTTTAGGAAAGGGAAATGGATTTTTACAGGAGTTTGTCTACTGTTAGGAATTTTGCTTCTTATCAAAGTGAGGGCAATTTTAGGCCCGTTTTTCCTAGCTTTTGTACTCGCCTACTTGTTGAACCCTCTAGTTGAAGGGTTAGAGCAGTTTAAGATTAGCAGAAAAAAGTCTATTGCGCTTACGTTCACCTTGATTGTGGTTGTTTTGGCGACCACTGTTTTTCTTATTCTTCCGATTATCTATAATGAGTTAAGTAAATTAGCTGTGATTTTGCCAAATACGATTCAATCGGTCACAGAAAGGATCGACGGGTTTCGTGAGCAATTTAAAGCAACGGGTTTACCAAGTCGTGTTGCTCTCGTCTTGGATCAACATTTAGGTCAGGGCGAACTGATTATTGCGAATCGCCTCAATTCGTTTTTGGTGAATTTACCCAATATGCTATCAACGGTTTCTCTTTACATATTATCACCAGTTATAGCTATTTATTTTCTAGCAGATTGGAAAGCCCTTGGGGATGGCTTTTTTCGCATTATTCCGCAGCGCTGGCGAATGGAATGGAGGCGGCTTTGGCAAGACATTAATCATGTGATTCGGCAATTTGTACGAGGCGATTTAGTTGTTGCGGTGATTGTAGGGATTCTGATTGGTATTGGCGTGAAACTTGTGGGTATGGAGTATGCTCTCTTGATAGGTTTAATTTGCGGAGTTTTTGACTTGATTCCGTACTTTGGGCCAGTGCTTGGGGCAGTGCCGTCTGTGATGTTAGCCTTGACGAAATCCCCATTTATGGCCATTAAAGTTGCGTTGATAATTTTAGTCGTTCAGCAACTTGAGGGAAATGTTATATCCCCTAAGATCATGGGTGAAAGCGTGGGACTTCATCCACTTTGGGTGGTTTTTTCCCTTTTAGCTTGTGGAGAACTCGCTGGATTTTGGGGTTTGTTCTTAGCAGTCCCCTTAGCGGCCGTAATCCGAGTGGTCCTTAACCATATATATTTTAGGTTGGTTTCTACTAAGGTCTAATGTTGTTGACAAATAAGACATCCCCTGTATATACTTTAGAAACGATGAGAATTTTGTGTTACATATGGATAAAAAGTGACGTTAGCCCGTAAAAAGCAGGGTTGTGCCGTAAAAAATCTCGTCCCTGATTGGTAAAGGGTTGGAGATTATTTTTTTTAGGAATCTTAAAGGAGTGTCGTGAATGTATACAGGTAATGAATTAAGGGACATGTTTCTTAAATACTTTGAGGCGAGGGGACATAAAATTTTGCCTAGTGCTTCGCTTATTCCCAAAGATGATCCCACTCTTTTATTAACCGTTGCGGGTATGGTCCCTTTTAAGCCTTACTTTCAACGTCGGGTCGAACCTCCTTTTCCCCGTGCTACGACTGCACAAAAATGTGTTCGTACGCCTGATCTAGAAGAAGTAGGAAAAACGGCACGTCATCATACTTATTTTGAAATGTTGGGGAACTTTTCGTTTGGGGATTATTTTAAAAGTGACGCGATTCCCTGGGCTTGGGAGTATATTACACAGGTCTTGAAAATTCCGGTCGAAAAACTCTGGGTAACAATCTACCCGGAAGATGAAGATGCAAAAAAGATATGGATGGAGAAGGCCGGCGTTAAGGCTGAACGAATCATCGGGGATCCAGAAAACTTTTGGGCGGCAGGCCCTACGGGTCCTTGTGGTCCTTGTTCAGAGATTTATGTCGATCTCGGTGAAGCAAGAGGGTGTGGCAAACCGACCTGTGGGGCGGGCAGTTGTGATTGTGACCGTTACTTGGAAATTTGGAATTTGGTGTTCATGCAATATAATCGGGATGAAGCGGGTGTGTTGACCCCACTTCCCAAACAAAACATTGACACAGGGATGGGTTTAGAACGGATTGCGTCCGTTATGCAAGGGGTGGAGACCAATTTCGACACGGATCTTTTCCGTCCCATTATTGATTACGTTGCTTCATTGGCCGGAATAAACTATAAAGATGATCCTAAAAATGACTTGGCCCTGAAAGTAGTATCTGATCACGTTAGGTCGGTATCCTTTATGTTGGCAGATGGAATTCGACCCAATAATGAAGGCCGAGGGTATGTCCTGCGAAGAATTCTGCGCCGCGCAGTTCGGTATGCCAAACTCTTAGGAATTGATAAACCGTTCTTAGAATCAGTCTTTAGAATTATCCAAAGAGACTATGCTCATGCCTATCCGGAACTCACTGAAAACGAGAATTTTATCTTGAACCATTTAAGCCTTGAAGAGAAGAACTTCCAAGCAACCCTGGAGCAAGGTACCCAAATGTTACAGGAGAAGGTTAAGGAACTTATAAAACAGGAAAAGACAGTTCTAACCGGACAGGATGCCTTCTATCTCTATGAAACCTATGGCTTCCCGGCAGAATTGACGGAAGAAATGCTTGCTGAACAAGGTCTGTCCGTGGACATGCCCGCCTTCCAAACGGCGGCTGAAGAGCATCGCCTTCGGGCTAAAGAACAATCCCAGAAAATGCGTGCAGTGGCTGAAAGCCCTGAATTGATGGAAAGAGCAAAACTCCTAGGAGTTACACCATTTGTAGGATATAACAAGATTTCATCCTCAGTTAGAATAGAGGGTTTGTTTGTTGATGGCAAGGCGAGGGAAGATGCCGGAGAAGGAGAAGAGGTAATGGTCTTCCTTTCCGAGACTCCGTTTTATGCGGAAAGCGGGGGTCAAGTTTCCGATATAGGAGTGCTTAGAACCCCCCGCGCCGAGGCTCGAGTACTTGAGGTGAAAAAAGGTGTTACAGGGACCCTTTATCATCGCCTTAGTGTCACGACAGGGGTGTTTCACGTAGGTGAACTTGTCGAAGCAGAAATTAACAATGCTGAGCGTCAGGCCACGACCCGCCATCACAGTGCAACACACCTTCTTCAAGCTTCCCTGCGTTCTGTACTAGGGGAACACGTCCAGCAAGCTGGGTCCTTAGTGACGCCAGAGCGCTTGAGGTTTGACTTTACTCATTTTTCGCCAATGACCCCAGATGGGCTGAGGGCTGTAGAGGCTCTCATTAACGAAGCAGTCTTAAAGAATATGCCGGTTGATGCAACGGAAATGTCGTTACAAGAGGCAAAATCAAGCGGAGCAACAGCACTTTTTGGTGAGAAATATGGAGAAATCGTTCGTGTTGTCCGTATGGGGACGTTCAGCCAGGAGTTGTGCGGAGGAACTCATGTCAAAAGTACAGGGGAAATTGGACTTGTAAAAATCCTCAGCGAGGGGGGGATTGGGGCTGGTCTGAGACGGATTGAAGCAGTAGCAGGATTAGAAGCTTTAGCTTATCTCCGAACTCTTGATGAGCAGGTGATGGAGGTTGCTCAGACGCTTAAAGTTCAGCCTACTGAGGTAGGTAAGCGTGTAAATGGATTAGTAGCCCAGGTTAAAGACCTTGAACGGGAAATTGGACAGCTTCAAGCAAAACTAGGCAAGAATGAAGCTGAGGGTTTACTCAAACGTGTACAGGAAATCGAAGGAATTTCAGTGATTGCTGCTCAAGTCCATGTACCTGACATGGAGGGTCTACGCCAAATGGCTGATCTTTTGCGCCCCAAACTTAAAACAGGGGTTATCGTCTTAGGCGCCGCAAGCGAAGGAAAGGTAAATTTTGTCACAGTTGTCAGTCCGACAGGTTTAAGCGGACTCCATGCCGGACAGATTATTAAGGAAGTGGCCAAGATTACCGGCGGTAGTGGCGGTGGACGTCCAGACATGGCCCAAGCCGGGGGAAAAGATCCTGGGAAATTAGGAGAAGCCATTGATCGAGTTCCAACGATTCTCCGAGGATTTATAAAAAAATAGAGGAATTACGAAGGGCGCCAAGAATATCTTAGAGAAGGCCGAGCTTCGGATGGCGAAAGGGGGATAGGCAAATGGATCGATTTGAAGAAACCATGATGTTTAAGTCTGTGGGTGAAGAAAGTGTTTCAGCCCGGGATATTTTACAGAAGGTTTATGCCGCATTGCAGGAAAAAGGTTATGATCCAATAAACCAGATGGTAGGCTATCTCATGTCTGGCGATCCAGTATATATCACAAGTCACAATCAAGCGCGAGCGATGATTCGTAAACTTGAACGCTTTGAGCTAATCGAAGAGCTGGTCAGGACCTATTTGCAAGCCAAATAATTGTATTTGAACAGAAACCCTCACTGAGCGTGGTGAGGGTTTCAATGTTTAGCTCGTTTATGACGATCCGGATCGAAAGGAGAGGAACTATGCGTCAAGTTAAACTTGGCCTATGGGGGCCTGTGGTCTCGGAGGTGTGCTTTGGAAGCTTGGCCATATCACCATTACAGGGAAGGGTAACCGAAGAGGAAGGTGCTGCCGTTCTGCGGTATGCACTGGAACAAGGAATTAATTGGATTGATACAGCTGAGATCTACGACAATTATGCTCAAATTGCGAAGGCAACTGAGGGTTATCCGGATGTTCAAATTATCAGTAAATCCTACTCTGTCACGGCGGAGGAAATGCGAACCAGTTTAGAAAAGGCGCGAATTGCTCTTAACCGCGATACCCTCGATTTCTTTCTTCTTCACGAACAAGAAAGTGCTTTAACCTTAAAAGGACATAAGGAGGCTTGGGAAGAACTTTTAAGGGCTAAGGAAAAGGGTATCGTGCGCAGGATTGGGATCTCAACACATGCAGTGGCTGGAGTACGTGCTGGTGCGCTCCAACCTGGTCTTGACGTCATTCATCCTATTTTAAATTATCAGGGGTTAGGGATTATCGATGGAACCTTAGACGAAATGCTTGAAGCAATTTCATTTGCAGCAGACCTGGGAATAGGGATCTACGCTATGAAGGTTTTTGGGGGTGGCCATTTATGTAATGACCCTGAAAAGGCTATAAACTTCGTCAGAGGGGTCCACGGAGTGCAGGGGATGGCCTTGGGAATGTCTAGCAGGGAAGAAGTAGATTATGACCTTCTCTTGTTATCTGGACAAGAGGTTCCAAGGGATTTGAGAGAAAAAGTGAAGCACAGAGAGCGTAAACTTTATATTGCAGATTGGTGCCAGGGGTGTGGGCTTTGCGTAGAAGCTTGCCCTCAGGGTGCTTTGAGTCTTGAAAAGACTGCTGTCGTTGATAATAAGGCGTGTGTCCTTTGCGGGTATTGCGGGAGAGTCTGTCCTCATTTCTGTCTGAAGATTGTGTAAGGTAGGAAGGGGTCTTGAGGTTTGAGAAAGGTGATTTGTGTAACATTGATTTGGAGGAAATAACGTGAGGATTATGGGGTTGGATTTTGGGTCGAAGACCATTGGGGTAGCAGTAAGTGATACTCTATTATGGACGGCTCAGGGGATAAAGACCATCAGACGTTCCAAGACAGAACTTGATGAGTTGCGCGAACTTATTCGCGAATATGAGGTTACCGAAATAGTAATAGGTTATCCCAGAAATATGAATGGAACTCTAGGGCCCCGTTGTGAATTGACCGATGAGTTTGCCAAGATTTTGCGTCAGGAGTTTGGGCTTCCCGTGGAGTTATGGGATGAACGTTTAAGCACAGTGGCTGCACAGCGTACTCTGCTTGAAGCGGATGTGTCGCGAGCTAAACGAAAGCTTGTCGTCGACAAGATGGCGGCAGTTTTTATATTGCAGGGGTATCTCGATCGACGGCAATCTAAAAATAAACAAGTATGATTATTTGACAATCATTACCTACAATAGTACAATGACAATATTCTTTAATAAGAGGTGAATCACATGACTGAACATCCACATGATCACGACCACGATGAGCATGACGCAGAAGAGTTTGACACAGTCGTTCTTACGGATGATGAGGGAAAAGACCACGAGTTTCTCCATCTCGATACCTTGGAACTTGAAGGCTCGACATACTTTGTTTTGATGCCTATCTCAGAAGATGAATCCGAAGAGGATGCCGATGAGGCTATTATCCTTAAGCTCGGCAAAGATGCTGAGGGGGGCGAAATGCTGCTTGACATCGAAGATGATGAAGAGTGGGAAAAAGTAGCTGACGCTTGGGAGAACATGGTAGAATCCGAAGAAGAATAAGTGAATAATAACCTTACTACATACGTAATAGGTTGCTAGAAGAACTCGCCTTGAGAGCATCTCGACGAGTTCTTTTAATTTTGTAGAGATTTACAGGTTTATTCAAAATTAAGCAGTTATAGTGATTATACACTTGAAAAGTGATATTATATGTAATAACAATGTTGGATTTTTCTGAAATGATACTAGTATAGTAAGGAGTTGGAGAATCGTGTGGAAAGAATTCAAAGATTTTGCAATGAAAGGGAATATTATTGACTTGGCCATTGGTGTTGTGATTGGCGGCGCTTTCGGAAAGATCGTAACATCTCTTGTCAATGATATAATTATGCCGTTGGTGGGGATCTTACTAGGAAAAGTCGACTTTTCCAATTTATTCATCGTTCTGGGAAATGGACATTTCAAAACCATGGATGAAGCCAAAAAAGCTGGGGTAGCTACTTTGAATTATGGACTCTTTATCAATAATATTATAGACTTTTTAATTGTCGCTCTGTCCATTTTC
>JAUZPJ010000470.1 GCA_030706025.1 Bacillota bacterium
CAGTCGTTTCGTTTGCCACTCAGCATGCATCGCAAGAGTTTTAACCAGCATATCTCTAAGGGTATCATCGTAATAACATGAACGTCTGCCTTTATCTTTGATCTGCATTCCCAGGGTCAAAGAACCACTGACCTGTCCTTTTAGGAGTACCGCGTCCCGTGTTCCGTGAAGTTCAAGGTCACGACAGAATGCCTCGAACCCCTCTCCGCCCTGCGCGCTAAACCCAAAACGTTCCAGTGCTCGTTCATCCCCCTCAATCGCCTCTAAATAGAGTGTATAAAACGTCGTCATCCGCTCTACCCAATCCGTCGCCTCGATTTGAAACTTCGGATCCTCGACATTACCGATAACTCCCGTTTCAACCAAAGCCCTAAGGTATTGCCCAACAAACGAACTCTCAGCTCCAAGTCCAGGAAGCTGAGGCCAATGTGGGGCACGAGGAATGCTCTTCCAAATTAACTCCAAAGCACTTTCGCCGTTAGTTTGGGGAACACTTCCAACCGCCGAAGCGAGGAAATGCGGTTTAAAATCTACGTTTTGCATAACTTAACCTCTTCCTAATTTATAATACCATCTCAATGAGAAACAAATACTTTATACTTCGTTCTCCTCCATCGGCGAATTTGCGTCCAAAACGCAAACAGCCCCCTCCATCCCATCTCCTAGTCGTACTCAACTCCCGTCGACCCCAAAGCCAGAGGAAGTTTCTTTGCTTAGAGAGTACTTCAGCGGAATTGCGTCAATGAGCGCAGACGATAGGTCGTGAAGAAACGCGAAGGTTCACTTGCAGAAATACCCTGAGGTTCCGCGTTTTAGCCTTAGCGACAAGCGAATAGCAATGGAACGTGTGTGAACGGGCAAAAAGACTTCCTCCCTAATAAACTTTCCTCACGACATCAATGACACTTCCATCCCGATATTCCACAACAGCCACAATCTCATCCGAAGTTTCCACGGGCTTCGGTACCCCCGTAATCTTCTCAGCCAAGGTTTTCAACTCCTCGATGGTCATGAGCGGAAGCCTCGTCTTACTGAGCTTTTCCAATAAATCCGTTCTTCTGGGATTTACCGCAATTCCTCGTTCCGTGACAATAACATCGATATTCTCTCCCGGGGTTGTAATCGTCGTTACTCTGTTTTTGATAATCGGAAGCCGTGCTTTCATAAGATTCGTGACGACAATCGCCAGTTTAGCACCGGCAGCTGTATCACTATGCCCTCCAGATCCCCCCATGATGACCCCATCGGAACCTGTTGTGACATTAACATTATAAGCAGTGTCAATTTCCGTAGCTCCTAAAATCATAATGTCCAGGTTATTGACCACGGCTCCTTTGGTATGAGGGTTTCCGTACATCGATGCGGACATAAATTGGTGTTTAGGATTGTCTCTGTAAGACTCAATTGCTTTAAGATCAAAGCATTGAACATCAAATAGAGTTCTAAAAAGCCCCTCTTCTAACATTTCTACCAAGTAGCCAGTAATTCCGCCAGCCGCAAAACTGCCAACGACGCCTTCCCGTTGCATAATCTTTTTAAGCTCTGCCGCAACTGCAAGGGAGGTTCCACCTGCCCCTGTTTGAAAGGACATTCCCTCTTTTACTAAACCGGAAGCCCTCATCACCTCAGCAGCCATTTTAGCAATTTTCAAAGCGACGGGATCCCTGGTGATTTTTGTGGTCCCGGAAACAATACCCTTAGGATCGCCAATAGACTCTACCTCAACCACATAATCTACAAAAGTCTGGTTTATCTCTATCGGGCACGCCGGATAGGGTACTAAATTATCGGTTATTACCACCGTTTTAGCGGCATACTCAGCATCTGCTATTGCATAGCCTAACGTACCGCAGGCAGATTTACCCTTCACTCCATTGACATTACCATAAGTATCCGCTGTAGGTGCAGCCAGAAAAGCTACGTCGATCAACAAATCTCCGCTTTCGATGGCCCTAGCGCGTCCGCCATGGGTCTGCATAATCGCCGGCCTTTTTAATTTACCTTGGGATATTGCCAGCGCTACAGGACCTGATATGTAATTTGCCGCAATTCCGGTTACAACCTCATTTTCCATGTGCTCTACTAAAGGGGCATGAATCGGGAAAATGGAGCTGGCTGCAATCGTCAAGTCCTTAATCCCTCGTTTAGCTAAGGCCTCAAGGACCATATTTAAGACAAAATCTCCGTTTCTCAAATGATGATGAAAGGAGATGGTCATGCCATTA
>JAUZPJ010000471.1 GCA_030706025.1 Bacillota bacterium
ATCGATATAACTGCCCAAGTTGAGCAACTCCTGGCGCAAAAAAATGTCGTAGAAGGTCTAGTGGTAATATTTTCATCTCATACTACGGCAGGTATAACGATCAATGAAAATACTGATCCGGATGTACAAAGAGATTTCCTTCGGAGGCTTGATGAGCTCTATCCCTGGGAGTCCCCAAAAGATCGTCACATTGAGGGTAACTCCGCAGCTCACTTGAAAACAAGCACGGTAGGGGCATCCCAAACTGTCATTGTTCATAATGGGAAATTGCTCTTAGGCCGTTGGCAGGGCATTTATTTTTGTGAATTTGACGGTCCACGTGAGCGTACTTGTTATGTGAAGATCCTTAGGTGAAATCTGTTTGGAATCATCAACTGCATTATTCCAAAGAAGGAGTGACAAGGTAATGGTTAAAATATCAGAACTTGCAGCCCAAAAAGTGAAGGAAATGCAAAAAGTAAAGAATAAGGAAAACGCATTTCTTAGAATCCATCTATTAAATGAAGGGTGAATCGGACCTAATTTTTGGAATGACTTTGGAGGAGTCAATGACTGAGGACGATATGCTATATAAAGAATATGGGATTTCAATAATCGCGGATATAAGAATGGCCACAGCTTTAGAGGGAGCCATCGTAGACTATACGGAGTCTAACAATGGTGGAGGTTTTGAAATACGTAAGGAAAATATGGGCCATGTCGGAGGCTGTGGCGGAAGTTGTGGAAATTGCGGAGGAAGTTGCTAATGTGGTAGAAGAGGTTGACTATCTTGCCATCTTGTGACTTTGTGTTCCGTGATCATATCTCATTTGGATGCGTTTAGTTTAAAGGGTTACAAGATCTCAATACAATCTTTCCTATCCCCGCGACCCGCCCAAACCAGGATTGGGAAGGCGCCCTGGCTTGGCAAAGAGGCACTGTGGGAGTTGAGTAATGTGCTAGGGTGCGATGATTTATAAAGGAGATAATAAAATAGCCCGACGAACCCATTAAAAGTAGGTATTCGTCGGGCTATCTTATTCAGGCTTGTTCCCATAAGACCTAACCTTCAATTAAGGTTTTTTGGGTTGCTTCGGCTTCTTTTTAGGATTTTTATCCCCCATCTAATCCCTCCTGTTTTACAAATTATGGGTTTACAATTATATTGTATTGTATAAGCCATAAGAAACTTGTCAAAGTGTTGTACAAGTAAGAAACAATATTTTGACATCGAATATACAGTGCATAAGGTGACCCGCTGGTTGTAAATACCCCTTGGACAAACCCCTTCAACACCGCAAGTACATATAGTCATGTACTGAGAAGGGGAAAGAGTATCGCAGCGCTTATAGAGGGATAAATATATGTCAGTCTAATCAGGCGGGCAACCTCCGAGATGCCTTGATATAAACCATTATTTAATAAGGAGCGGCACGTTTATTGCGTGTTGCCCTTAAGAACCAATTCAATGAGAGTATATAATTGACGCTTTAGATAAGCGTCTTTTTTCTTAAACTACCCTTATGGAGGAATATGGGAAATCCCGAAGGATAAGTGGTGAATTCGGAATTAATTCTTATTAGCGCTTAGATACAATAGTATCAAAATAAATAGCTGCGCTGCGGGTGACACCGGTGCCGCTCTTGTTATCAAGGTTTCCTAATTATACAGGTAAGAAGAAATCTGAGCTAATAAAATAGAGTGATAAAAAAGCAGATACAGGTGGGGTTTTCCGCCTGTATCTGCTTTTTTATAGATCTTTAAGTTTTCTGTACAGTTTAGTCCTGGTTATCCCCAGAATTTCAGCCGCCTTGGTCTTGTTGCCGCCGGCTTTTTTCAGGGCTTCGAGTATTCTCACCTTTTCATAAGATGAATATTCTTCCGCAATTGAGGAATTCACTTCCCAATCAAGGTGATTCATACTGTCCGGGTGTATATCTTTTACGGTGCCGTTAATTTTGCTAAAAACGCCTTGTACGTCTTCTTCAGTGATTAGGTCTCCGTTTGAAAGAATGGCCAGTCTTTCAACTACATTTTTCAGTTCCCTGACATTCCCTGGCCAGGTATACTTTTTCATTAAGTTAAAAGCGGATTCGGTAATTGTCTTTTCTGTCTTATATTTATGATAAAAATCTTGTATAAATCGTTGGAGAAGACTCGTTAAATTACTTGAACGAGGAACTTACTAAGTACGGAAAGAATATATTGCTTGCATACGGTGGCGGTTCCATTAAGAAAATCGGTC
>JAUZPJ010000472.1 GCA_030706025.1 Bacillota bacterium
CGACTTGAAAACTAATATTCCATATTCCTCGTCCTTCTCGGTAAACTTTGGTCAGTTCTTTAGCCTCGATCATTTCCTCCCTACTTCCTTAAAAAGAACGCTTCCTACTTAACGGACCGACGATGTACCTCCCTTAGCCCTAACCCCTTATCTAAATACTTAGCTAGCACCAAGCCTACAGGCGTCGGCGCTAGCCTCAGTTAAACATATACAGTATTGAAATAAAAAAGGGGCATCTCATAAAACGTTATTTATATACCCTATACTATGTTTCATTGCTAAACAGTTGTGTCTGTCTCCACTAGTCCCCCAAAAACATTTGGGAATAATTCCCTCAGATTAAATTTAAACCTAGCCCATATAAACCGTCGGCTAAAGGGCATAGCTTGTTCTACCAAGCTTAATGTGGGATCTAACTCGTTCAAAACCCCCTCAAGGGTCATCAAGGATTTGCCGACGAGAAAAAATTCAGAGGGAATATAAATTCCATGACGAACGATGATATCAAAAAAGTCCTGAATAGATTCACCCATAACGAACTTCCTGGAGGATTCTTTGAGATGTTTATAACGCAAGGCAGAAATATCCTCTTTGAAGGCCTGTCTGTCTACATGCCCAGGAATAATTCCCATTTGCGAAAGTGTCTTTAAAAGCAACGTATCTTCCCCACGGATAAGTGCTGTGGTTAGTGACAAGATCTGCGCCTTTGCTTTAGGGGTTAGATGCCCTGTTATTCCAAAGTCAATAAAGGCAATTTTTTTCTCCGGGTAATATAAGAACATTACCGGGATGGGGGTCCGCGTGAAAACAACCATCGAGAAGGATTTGTCGAAGGATCACCTTACTTAGCCGAACCGCAATTTGATGAACATGATATGAGGTCTCTTTAGAACCCATAATCTGCTGTAACGGAATACCAGAAATATATTCCATGGTCAAAACTGAGGGAGACGTTAATTCCCAGTAGATCCTTGGAATTAGAATATTAGAGTGTCTCTTACTAAAGGATGCGAGTTTTTCTGCATTTCGCCCTTCATTCATAAAATCCAGTTCCTTCTGGATGGTATCAGAAAACTCTTCGAGCAGCATGCGAATAGGATAGCGTTTCCCCCACTGCGTTCTCCGTTCAATCTGGTTGACAAGGACATGGAAGATCTCTAAATCCGTTTTAACACTCCCCTGAAGGAATGGTCGCTGAACTTTCACGGCTACCTTTTCTCCAGTTTTAAGAACTGCCTGATGAACTTGCCCGATTGACGCTGACGCGAGAGGTTGCGGGTTAAATTCTAGAAAGATTGACTCCAGCCTGGCATGTAAGGATTCTTCGACGACTCGACGTATTTGCCCAAAAGGAAGTGGCCGTACTCGGTCTTGAAGTTTTGCTAATTCTTCGACAATGGGCTGCGGAAGAAGATCCGACCTAGTACTCGCTAATTGTCCGATTTTTATAAAGGTTGGGCCAAGCTCCCCGATGGCCTCTCTCAGATGTACTCCAACGATCGCTAAATTTTCCTCCTGCATCGGCATTAAATTTCCCGAAATAATCATATAACCCAAACCATGTCGGATGAGTACGGAAAGAATCTCGTTGTAACGAGCAAAATGTCTTGAAGGTATTCCAAACATCTTAATGCTCCCCGTTTCTTTTAAAAAGACTATTATAGTTATTTTAATCATTGCACCTCCGGATTGTGACTATAATAATAAAAGAACGTTTTAAGTTTAGAGGTGGAGACGATAAAAATGCATGATCACAATAGCGACATCCGTCGTGCCAAAATCGGTTGGTTTCTCCTCACAGGATTAGCAGTTGTTTTAGCTCTCTTATACCTTAGATCCTCCCTTTTTCCTGGACCTATTGATCCTTCAGTGACTGAGTATTTTTCACTGTCTATTGCTAATAAGGCTAGACTATACAATTCAAATCCCCGCATCCTCTACATATTAAAATTCTTTCTTCAGACCATCCTTCTAGTTTGGTTGCTCGTTAGTTCAAAAGGCCAGACTTATTTTCAGCGCCTCCAGACGATTAGCCGGAATTATTGGGTGGTCTCTGCTTTGTCCGTCCTGAGCCTGTGGCTGTTTTTTAAAGCTCTGTCCCTGCCCTTTTCGTATTACACCGGCTACTACTGGCAAAAAGTCTGGGGATTTAGTACTCAAAGCCAAGTGGCTTGGTGGAGTGAGTATTTGA
>JAUZPJ010000473.1 GCA_030706025.1 Bacillota bacterium
CAAAGGCAATTAACATAAAAATCAACGCAGTACGAACCCATTGGCAGGCCACACGTTCCCACGCGGTGGCCTGCTCCGTTGGATATTTTTTGTCCTTAATATATTTCGTCTTATTGATGGCCAGCCTACTCAACCAAATACTAATACTATTACGTATGATTTTATCAAGTCACACCTTCGGTGTGGCATTTTTGTTCATTTTGAAAGTTTAAAGGTTATTGTGCAGGAAAAGACTACCAGAGGTAGAACAATTACACTAACCAAAAAATTGAGGTGACAAAATGGGTAAGTCTGATCTTCAATATAAATTGATTAAGACCCTGGCCTTTGCACCGTGGGAGTATACAGTTAAAACCTTGGCTGATTTCTTAGAAGTTAGCCAAACCACTTTAAATCGTTATTTAACGGAGATGGAAAGACGAGGTTGTATTTTTACCTATGATAGTCATGGACGCCTCTTTTTGCAACAAACCGGGTGGGATGGTTTTAATATCAAAGATGCGACTCTCCGACAAATGGACATTCTGCGCTTTATCAGCGCCTATCCAAACGGGGTAAAGGTGACGGAGATTTACTCCCGCTTTAAGGACCACAAAAATGAGAAAACAATAGCGCGAGATTTGAAAGAACTCTTGCGAAGACAGCATATAACCAACAATCAAGGGGTCTATGTGCTTAACTCCAACTTTGTGATCCCGCCTATCCAATTAGACGCAGCGGAGAAGAGCTTATTGCTTGAACACTTGGCCGTGCAGCAGGAGATGTCCCCTCTTAAGGATGAGGCTAAATCGTTAACAGCCAAGCTGCACATTTCTTTAAATATACCGAAAAATGATCAGGATACAGTGGTTGTTCATGGCCGCAGGCCCATCGAAGATTTAAGGCGCAGCCATTTCTGTCAGCGGTTAGAGGAATGTGCCCGGGCTTGTAAAAGAATCTTGATACTTTATCGTAAAAACGAGGGCGAAGTATCCGAGTTGGAACTAAATCCTCTTGGTATTATGTATCACTGGGGGTTAGATAACTGGTATTTAGCTGCCCAAGATAACGGCCAGGAAGGGAAGATTAAAACTTACGCCGTTGATAAGATTCTTACGATCAAAGAAATAGGTGGAAATTTTTCAAGATTGCCGGGTTTTAATTTAGAGGAGTGGTACAAGTACTCTTGGGGAGTTTATCGAAGCGGAAAACCTGCTAAAGTAGTCATCCGCTTTCATAATTACTATTCAACCATTAAACGAGTGAAGGAAGAACTCAGTTTCCGGGAAACCTGTGTTTTACGAGAAGATGATGAGGGAATGATTATGGAAGATATGGTGGATGGGCTGGGAGAAATGGCTGTCTGGCTGAGAGGCTTCGGTCAAGGAGCAGAAGTTCTCGAACCACTTGAATTGCGTGAAGCAGTGATCAAAGATTTGGAACAGATGCTTGAAAATTATGGAGGATGATTAAAATGGATCCCCATTTACACATGGAAAGAATCCTTGCTTTGATTGAAGCGGAGCCCGGCATTACTGGACAAAAAATTGCTGAGGCCTGTGCAGCACCCTGGTCAATTATTAAAAACGATTTGGAAACGATCATGCTGGCTGTGGCGAATTATATTCCGCTTTATACAGATCAAGACGAAAACAGCGGGCCTGCTGATGACCTGGATGACATAGATGGCGAAATTATACCGGAGACAAAGTTTTATCTGGATACCTATAACCGAAAACATAGTCCTCTTCATTTGACGGTTGGTGAAGCCCTTCAGGTCTTAAGCTCGGTTAACAGCGAGGAAAAGCGTCCCAAGCTTCTCTCTTTAAGGCAAAAAATCCTACATAGCCTTGATTTAGATAACCAGGGAACATTCCGCTATGTTAAAGGAACTATTACGACTGTTGCCGGTGTCAACAGCGAGGACTTAATTTTGATCGAACAGGCGATTTCTAAGCGTCATCAAATCGGCTTTACTTATAATTCCCTTCCCATGACCGCAGACCCCTTGGGCCTAGTTTATTATTCCCGCTTAAGGCAGTGGTATCTTGCCGCTGTCCATGACAGTCTTATTAAGACACTTAATGTAAGTAAAATTAAGGACCTCAAGGAACTTTCTAAATCCTTCACTTATCCTGCGGATTTTTCTCTTAAAGACGAGTTAGCTCCTCGCTGGGGGATAGAATTTG
>JAUZPJ010000474.1 GCA_030706025.1 Bacillota bacterium
TAGCGTTGGCTTGGGGCATTCGGCAGATGATCTGAAGGGGTTGAAGCAAGGCTTGTTGGAAAGAGGAATTCCGGCTGTATCTAAACAAATGGTGTGGCCGAAACGGACGTTTCGTGTTGCAGGGAATGGGTCGCAGTTGACTGCGGAACTATTAACAAACGTTAATGCCATTCTCCGAGATGGATTGACGGCTCAAGCCCTTGAAAAGGAAAAGGAGATCTGGGATACTGAGGCAGCGGATTATCCGCCCAAGGACTTGGAGGGACTCCACCAAATTTATCGTCAGCTTCGAGGGGAATCTAACCAAGAGGAGCAACGCACCTTAAATTTATCGCTTTATTCTGAATATCAGAGGGTTATAAATAAGCTTTCTGGTAAATAATAGGGCTATAGGTAAATCGAAGAAGGTTATACAAAAAACATAAAGACCGAAAATTGCGTTTTTCTTTGTTAGTGCTATAATTAACATATAATTTTTCTAATTCCAGCTGAGAAATGAGGGAACCATTTGAAAACGCTAAAAATTCCTGAGGCAACAATTATTCGGCTTTCCGTTTATTCACGTCATTTGACGGATGTTGATCGGAAAGGTATTATAACCACTTCCTCGGGAGATATTGCTGATGGAGTCGGCGTTAGTCCGGCACAAGTTCGAAAAGACTTGGCTTACTTTGGAGAGTTTGGAACAAGAGGCGTAGGATATAATGTCAAAGATCTCCGTCAACATATTCTTCGGATACTTGGATTAAGTGCCGATTGGAACGTTACCTTGGTGGGAGCTGGAAACTTAGGTTTAGCTTTATGTTCCTATAAAGGATTCCGGGAACGAGGTTTCATCATCACCAGTATTTTTGATTCAGATCCGAGTAAGGTAGGGACGATGATCGGCAACGTCAAAGTTCTGCCGATTGAGCAACTAGAAGAAGTCGCTCAACAAAGCCAAACGCAGATTGGTATTATAGCCGTACCTGCAGCTGGTGCCCAAGAAATCGCTGATAAATTGATCAAAGCAGGTGTACAAGCTATTTTAAACTTTGCGCCTGTCGTCTTAAACGTCCCGCCGCAAATAGAGCTTCGAAATGTCGATTTAGCCGTAAATTTAGAAGTCTTGACCTTTAATGTGGGAGCACAACGATTCTAACAATAATTACCCTGTTGTACATCATAGGGTATCTGTCATATAATAGTATAATAAGAAGTGTATCTAGGGTTCCGCCGCAAGGGTCTGGACCGAGCGATACAGGTTGGAAGGTACCAACTACACCATGTGGGAAAAAAGCCCCGAGGCAAGTTCTTTGGAACAGCTCCGGGGTCTTTTAAGTGTTGTAGAGAAAGAGGGGAAGAAGAATGAATCTAAACCAGGGGAAGAAGAAAATTACGGTTTATGATACAACGTTGCGAGATGGGGCCCAGGGGGAAGGGATTCATTTTTCAACACAAGATAAGCTGAGCTATATAAAGAGAATCGAAGAGATGGGAAGTCTTTATGTGGAAGCGGGTTGGCCGGGCGCTAACCCATCCGATGAGGATCTTTTTCAGCAATTGCGTCAATTGACCTCATCGAAGGTGCGCATTGCTGCCTTTGGAAGTACTTGTAAAGTCAATGAATCTCCTGAACAGAGCGATATTTTGCTCAAACTTCTCGCTTCAGGAGCAGAAACCATCACGATTTTCGGTAAGTCGTGGGATCTTCATGTTAGGGATGTTTTACGAGCAACCTTAGAAGAAAACCTACGGTTAATTCGAGAGTCCGTTTCGTTTCTGGTCCAACAAGGACGAGAAGTATTTTTCGATGCCGAACATTTTTTCGATGGCTTTAAAGAAAATCCCGAGTATGCCCTGAAGTGTATCGGTGCTGCTCTTGACGCTGGGGCGGCCGTCGTCATTTTATGTGATACCAATGGAGGCAGCTTGCCCGAGGAAGTTTCTCAAGGGGTGAGGGCTGTTAAGCAAGAATTTAAGCCCCAAGAACTTGGCATTCATGTTCATAATGACAGCGGCCTCGCAGTCGCAAATTCCCTTGTGGCGGTGGAAGCTGGGGTAACCCAGATTCAGGGGACTTGGAATGGGTTTGGGGAACGATGCGGCAATGCCAATTTAAGTACTCTTATTCCCTTATTACAGCTTAAAGGAGACTACGCGGTCGTCTCGGATTCCGCCTTGTCCAA
>JAUZPJ010000475.1 GCA_030706025.1 Bacillota bacterium
ATTACAACCGTGCTCAAAGCTTACCTTCAACAAGAGGGGTTTCAGGTCAGCACGGCTGTTAACGGCCTTGTTGCCCTAACTATGTTTAAAGAAAGCCCTTTTGACCTCCTGATCCTAGACCTAATGCTTCCGGGCATGTCCGGAACAGAAATTTGCAGCGAAATTCGCAAGATATCTTCAGTCCCCATCATCATGCTCACTGCAAAAGTTGAAGAAGAGGACCGAATCAACGGATTGAGTATTGGAGCTGACGATTACATCACAAAACCTTTTAGTCCCCGTGAAGTGGTTGCCCGCGTCCGAGCCGTTCTACGTCGAACAAGCAACGAAACTGCACCGCTAGCAGACGTTATCGCCTATGATAATGGTCTCACCATCGATAACATTCAACATGAAGTACGCCTTAACGATCGGGAAGTTTCCTTAACTCCGACCGAATTCAAAATTCTAGGAGCCTTGGCGAAACACCCTGGTCGGGTATACTCCCGTGGACAGTTGGTAGAAATCGTTCAGGGACATGACTTTGAGGGCGAAGACCGAGTTGTCGATGCACATATTAAGAAGATCCGCCAAAAGATAGAAACCACCCCGAGTAATCCTCAAATTATTTTGACTGTCTACGGTGTCGGCTACAAGTTTAACCCAAGTACGGGGGGATAAAATGCGCAAAAAACTATTTATCTCAACATTAATCATTACGCTGATCTCTTTAACTCTCAGCATACTTGCGGTAAATTTAGTCTTTCATCAACAATTTAGTGATTATCTAACCAAAACGAATGAAGCAACTTTGGAACAGATACCCTCTCGTCTTAGTTCACTTTATCAAAGTAAGGGAGCTTGGGATCCAACAGCACTCGCTGAAATTAGCCATACCCTTCCGATTGGTACGATCGTCACACTCACAGATCCAAGTGGAAAGCTAATCGCAACCTTAGATAACACTATGGCGGACATGATGCACGGCCAAGGTAGTATGGGCATGAACATGGGCATGAGTATGAACATGTCTTCTTCGACTACGAGTTGGAAGACGAAGACTTTAACGGTGACGGGACCTCACGGGACTTTAGCCACTGCACAGGTTCGCTATCCCGCGACCGCTCAAATTCTTAATCCCCAAGATGTCCTCTTTCAAACATCGGTTTTTCATTCTCTTCTATTCGCTGGTGGATTGGCACTTATCTTCGGAATCATTCTCAGTTACTTCACAAGCCGTCGTCTAGTCGCACCATTGAAACGTTTAACACAAGCCGCTCATCGAATTGGACAAGGTCACCTTGATGAACGGGTTGCTGTTCAAGCCAAAGATGAAGTAGGTCAATTAGCAGTCGCTTTTAACACGATGGTAGACAACTTGAATCGCCAAGAAACTCTCCGCAAACAGTTTACTGCTGATATCGCTCACGAACTGCGCACTCCCCTTACATCAATTAAAAGCTATATCGAAGCCTTCCAAGACAACGTACTGCCGGCCGATGAGGAAAATCTCTCCTCAATTCATGAAGAAATTGACCGTTTGGTTGACTTATCCAGCGACCTCAAGGATTTAAATGTTGCGGAAATGGGTGCTCTAAAGATAAACCTTGAGCCGGTCGACTTAAAGCATCTTTTGGAAAAAGTAACCCATAGCCTTCAACCGCTCTTTCAAGAAAAAAATTTAACTCTCGATCAGAATATCCCGCCGAAATCTGTCTCGATAGCCGGGGATGACCGTCTTTTGACTCGGCTCTTTTACAACCTTATCCACAATGCCTATCGTTACTCCGATGTCGACGGTCGAGTAACCATCGCCCTTACGGATGCACCCGATTCTGTGGAAATCAGGATTAAAAATACTGGTATCGGCATCCAGAAAGAGGATCTTCCTTTCATCTTTGAGCGATTTTACCGAACTGATAAATCAAGAACTCGCGAGACTGGTGGAACCGGCATTGGTCTGGCTCTAGTCCAGCAGATCACCTCTCTCCATCAAGGTACGATTACCGTAAAGAGTAATGTTGGAGAAGAAACCGAGTTTATCGTTAATCTTCCTAAGGAAATAAAAGTTGCTTAGGATTAGATCCTCAGCAACTTTTTATTTATAAGCCTGCGGCAAGTTATTACAGCTCCAACAGGTTGGTTTTACACCGAATCAATTCTTACTAGTTAGGACTTCTCTTATA
>JAUZPJ010000476.1 GCA_030706025.1 Bacillota bacterium
CGGGACTGGGAGAGGCTGTTTCCGAAAAAGCCGGAATCCTTAATATCGGCGTTGAGGCAATTATGTTATCCGGAGCGTTTTTTAGCTTTATCGTCTCGTTTTTTACCGGAAATCTAGTCTTGGGTCTCTTAACGGGTATCGTGGGTGGCGTCTTAGTTAGCATGACGCATGGCGTATTGAGCATTCATTGTAAAGCCGACCAAACCATTGTGGGTCTAGCACTCAATTTTATGATCATGGGGCTTACAAGCTTCCTTTTTTTAAAAGTGTTCGGGCAGACAACGAACCTTCCATCATGCAATGTGTTCGGTGAAGTAAAAATTCCTTTGCTGTGGCGCATTCCGGTGATCGGCCCCTCCCTGTTCAACCAAAATGTGTTTGTCTATATTGCCCTGATCTGCATAGTTATAACGGCAATCTTTTTTTATAAGACGGAGTGGGGCATTAATCTCCATGCAGTCGGGGAACATCCTCAGGCGGCGAACTCGGCCGGCCTTAATATTTATGTAATTCGCTACGTCGCTTGTTTTGCAAATGGTGTGTTGGGTGGTTTGGGAGGAGCAAGCATAACGCTGGGACAGCTAGGTTTCTTCATGGAAAACGTTACTTCCGGAAGAGGCTATATTGCTTTGGTGGCAGTAATCTTGGGACGGCGCAATCCGGTCGGGATCTTTGCTGCATCCATGGTGATCGGATTTTCTCAGGCCTTACAATACAACCTTCAGACGTTGGGCTTCCCGATTCCCACTCAGGTATTCAGTATGTTCCCCT
The DNA here is from genome assembly GCA_030706025.1 of Bacillota bacterium. Classification (GTDB taxonomy): domain Bacteria; phylum Bacillota; class Desulfitobacteriia; order Desulfitobacteriales; family Desulfitobacteriaceae; genus Desulfosporosinus. The sequence continues at coordinate 772 of JAUZPJ010000476.1, forward strand.
ATGTCGTTGCCGTCATTGTACTTTTCTTATCGATTGGTAAAAGCAAGGACCCATCTGCACTGGGTATCCCTTTCGAGCGCAATAAACGATAAAGTTGATCATCCTTTCCATATAAGGTCAGACGTTGAAAGGATTGCTTGTTCAGCAATTGATGGATATAATGAGCTTATTATAGGAAGGGAAGGACTAGTACAAAAGAGACTAGTATGAAAAAGACTAAAATATGAAAGAAACTCTTAGTATTGGTGAGATAAGTGCATTATTTCATTTGAATGTTCAAACTCTCATTTATTATGATTCAATCGGTCTTCTCGTCCCGGCGGAACGGAATTCAACCAACGGCTATCGTAGATATCGGTTCGACCAGATTTACAAGCTGGCGACCATACGTTATCTTCACCGTCTAGGTTATTCCCTCAAAGAAATCCGTGCTTCCTATTTAGAATCCCGTGATATTGATTCAACATTGGAGCAGCTAAAAAAGCAGTCCAGTATTATAAAGAAAAAGGCAGAAAACCTGCTTAATACCGACAGGGCAATTCAGCAGAAAATCCATTTCATCGAGCAGGAATTGCCGAATGTTGACATAGAGCGTGTCTCGATCAAGGAATTTCCTGAGAGGCACTATTTTCCTATAGGCGGAGAGGAGCTGCTCTATGGGGATGATTGGTTCTATTTAAATCCAACCGTGGTATTTTATAAAGGTGATTCTAAATATTTCGGTGCCTATCTTTTTGACGATGGAGAAAATACGATCTTGCAGAAAGAAATGACTGATTCCCTGCGATTTCCCGTGATCCCCGCCGGAAGCTTCCTCTGCGGGTACCATCAGGGCGTTTATGAGAACATCTACGAGAGTGCCCAACGCATTCGTGAAGCGGGTAGAAATTTGGATTTAGCCGATACGACAATCAACTTTAATATCATTGACCAATTTGTAGAGCGGGACAGTAAGAACTATATTACTGAAGTACAAATTCCTATTGTCGAAAGCGAGGAACATCGCGCGCGGTTATTGAGTCTTTAAAGTTAATCGATTCAAAATTAGATGCGAACAAGCCCCCTCGATGAATGAGGGGGCTTGTTTGGTTTTGGAAAAACTGTCATGACTAGAATATTACTAAGGAGAGGAGAGCTCCAGCGATTATAATCCACAATGTATCAACTTTGGTAAATCTCTGGACTCCGAAAGCCGCTAAAGCAATCCCGCAAGTCGGTAAATCGACCAATGAATTACCTGTTAACTTATAGATGGTTGCCCATAGTGTCCCGATAAATGCAGCAACAACTCCGCTAATCACCATTTTTACTAGTTCTACTTTGCCAGCTCGGTTATAGAGGTCCGAAATAATAGTTACAACGGCGAACGAAGGTAAATACATATTCGCCATAGC
>JAUZPJ010000477.1 GCA_030706025.1 Bacillota bacterium
AAAAACCTTTGTAAGTATAGCCCCGCTGATACTGAGGGTCTCCTGAATAATCTGATTAAGTTCGCTTATTTTTTCTTGACTCTTTGTGGCTATTTTCCATTTTACTTTACCAACCTTTCTAGTTGGGATTATAAAGGTTGGAAGAATGATCATACCTAAGATGGCTAGCCTCCAGTTCATCATGATTAAGACAACGGCTGTTGAAAAAAGAACGATAAGACTATTCAGAGCATTAACCACAGTGGCGTTAAAGATATCTTGAATCCCATCGATATCGCTCGTAATTCTAGTAATAATCTCCCCTGGCTTGGCTTCGGAATAAAAACTCAGGGACATGTGCTGCAAATGAGAGTACATTTGATTTTTCATATTCAGTATTATATGTTTAGAAATCCAAACACTCAAATAAGACTGAGCGACCTGCAAGAGACCAAGAATTATCGTAATAACAACTGAAATAAGGATAAGAGCCGTTAAAAACTTCAAATTCCTTTGTGGTAAAGCGCTGTCAATGATCGTTTTAATAAGTATTGGCGGTACGAGCCCTAATATCGATGTTGCAATTATGGAACTGATAACAAGAAGCATCTGTATCCAATAAGCTGTAAAATACCTTAATATTCTTGCTAGCATCTTTTTTGTAACCTTTGGCATTTCCACATTTTCATCGGCAAATCTCATTCTGCCGATTCCCTGTTTCATATTAATCAGCTCCTATATACATTAACGCAACTAGTATTAATAATTATAGTATCGATGGATCCCCATGGAATCAACCCAAAATAGCTAGAGCAGCCCATCAAGGTTGCCCTAGCTATTTATCAATTGCCCCTTCCTATTAATATCTAATTTAATAACCCGACTTTTTACCCATCATCTTATTAATTTTTAACTTAAAAAGAGTGACCTTCGACAACGCGGCATCTTCGATGGATATCATTTCATCTGTATAATGCTGCATAATGATTTGCATTGCATCTCGTTTAGCGTCTAAATTTTCAATGAACTCAACCTCACCGAAGCCTATGACACTCTGATATCGCATTGTCCAGTTACATGGCTGTTCACTAGGAACAATTTCAATATCGATCTCCATTTCAAAGCAGGCCTGAGGATTTTCTCGTAAGATCGATAATTTTAATCCCTCTTTAGAAGAATGAAAATATAAGGTCTGATCTGCATAACCAAAATTCATTGGTACTATGTAAGACATACTTTCATACGATACAGCTATGCGACACACCTTAGCCTTCTTAATAATCTCTTCAATGGCCTTTTGGTCAGTAATCTCTTTATCTTTTCGTTGCATGTCAATTTACTCCTCTTCTCTAAAGGTTCTGTAATCCTCAATTTTAAAATAGGACTCCTTCATTCACTGGGACGAACTAAATTCCTAGGATAGAACCTACTAAACGACATAAACTACACCAAGAATCCCTTTGATTAGACTATGGAGGAGGTGCCTTCGTTGAAACGCACCAATTGTAAAAGAAACACTCAAGTTACAATCCATCCTGAACTACGGCGCAATTTGCTTGCCAATCCGACTCATGAATCGCTTAGCACAATTATAGAATACCAACTCCTTGATCAACCTTGTCAGCCTCTCTTGAACGATATTCTTTACCTATTACCTTATTGGGAGCAGCAAGCCTGTGAAGGGAACATTGTTTTAGCGACCTTGATACAGCACCTATTACAACACTCTCCTCACTTTATCAAAAAAGAAGCCCTGATACAAGCCAATCTCCTGCGCATTAGAATTTTAGCCTCAACACCAGGGGCCGTCTCCTTTCCACCGTCTGAAATTCAAGAACATCTCGTTCATTTCTTGCGAACAGCTGACGTCCTGGCGGACCTTCCAGCCTTTGAAGTGCTATCTTTTACTAAGGAAGAAATTAACCCCCTCGCGTCTGACCTAATGCATCACCTTCTTACTCCTCATAGCCGTCGCTATATACAGAACTTATTTTACGACGAGCGACGTGAAGCCATTCTAGCCGTTCTAGCCCATATTGCGAAATTATATCCCATAATCAATACCAGCCGCCAGGCCTACGCCCTCATGCTTTCACTTGATAACCCCAACATTTGGAGTAAACATCCCTTCTGCCTGCGCCTCATAGCCAACCGCTTCTGGGACTTTAAATTAAAGGAAATG
>JAUZPJ010000478.1 GCA_030706025.1 Bacillota bacterium
AAGAACTACTCTGTTAAAGAGCTTTCGTTTAATGAACCTAATGCTGCAGCCAGGTTAAAAAATGGGGATTTTTCTAAAGAGATAAATGAGTTTAAAACTAAAAGCAGTGATTACCTTTTAATAGATTTCGGTAATATGAAAGAAGTATTTGATGTATGGGAATTTGTTAGCCAAATTGGATTGTTAATTAAAACTCCAGTAATCATTAAGTCTGAGTCACCAGAAATTATCGATAAATTTCTAAGATATTATCCTGGAAAGGCCGGAGTAGTTTTATCAGAGAATACAAAAATGTCTGTTCTTCAATTAAAACACTACGGTGCTTTAATTGTAAATAGCGATTTGGAACCGATCGAATAAAGTAAAGTTAACTTAACTGCACGTTCCCCTTTTTCAAGGTGTACACGGCAAATAGATTTTCACAAGATGCTACCTCAGCTTACCTTTTCCCACCTCACATATACTTTTCTGCCGATAATTAAAAAAGCAAATCGCTTATAAATACGCTTCTGATTTGCTTGTATTATTAGACTTCTATAATTAAAATATAGAAACTAATACTGTAATAAATGCATCTTGCAACAATAAATAACTCTGGAGAAGAAACTGCAGTTATTTTCTCAGATCTTGGTTTAATACCTGTGAACAGCTTATCTAAACTTGGATTAAATTTTAAAGTACATTGCAAAGGCTTATAGAAAGTGGCCAAATCGAGAAATTAAAATCCTAGTGGGAATCAGAAGGGAAACATCAAAAGGAAAAATGGTCTAAATATTTAGTTCTACCTGATCAAGTCATTGCAATTCAATAAGGAGCAAAGTTATGTTTAAGAGATACTCAGCAATTTTTAAAAATATAGGATTGATTCTGATAGGAAATACTATTTATGCTTTGGCAGTTACCTCCTTTATTCTTCCTAACGGATTGATTACTGGAGGAACTACCGGATTAGCACTATTATTTTATCATCAGATTAGTATTCCCATTGCAGTATTTGTCTCGATTTTCAATATTGCAATGTTTCTTTTGGGGGCATTGGTCCTCGGTCGTTCATTTGCGCTTACTACATTAATTAGTACCTTCTACTATCCATTTATTCTCGGTATTTTTCAGAAGGCTTCTGTGTTGCAGAATATGACGTCTGATCACCTGCTTTCCGCTATTTATGCCGGCATTATGATAGGTTTGAGTATTGGGATCGTAATTAAAGCAGGAGCATCCACTGGCGGGATGGATATACCTCCACTGGTATTGAATAAAAAGTTTGGCGTTTCGGTTTCACTAGCAATGTATGGATTTGACTTCACTATTCTGCTAGCACAAATGCTATTTGCCAACAAAGAACAGGTACTCTATGGAATTTTGTTAGTGTTGATTTATACGGTCGTGTTGGATAAGGTATTGATATTTGGACAATCCCGTACACAGGTAAAAATCATAAGTGAAAAATATGAGGAAATTAACCAGACGATTATACAGCATCTGGATAGAGGTTCCACTTTAATACATGCTGAGACAGGATATTGCCATGATAAAAACTTGGTTGTCCTTACAGTGGTTTCAAACCGTGAACTCCCTAAGCTAAATATGCTTGCCCTTTCCATTGATCCTAAGGCTTTTATGATTATTAACCAAGTTAATGAGGTAAAAGGACGCGGTTTTACTATGGACAAGTCATATAAATAAGCAATAACTAGAGATAACTGTTGAATTTTTACAATAAGACTAAAAGCAGAGGATTGAATATAACGTATCCTCTGCTTTTAGTCTTATTGTTATCCTCGCCAAACATCATGGTTACCTAAGCGTAACCCTTTGAAATTCGATATCGACATCAGCAAACTTTGGTAAGTCATTTGCTAACTCAAATGTCCCGTTTATATCGTTTGGGAGGGTTACTTTTGCTCTAAGATACCCAGGTAATAACGAGAAACGCCACAAGCGACGTTTCACGTTTTATTGGATTAAGTTAAATTAGTTTCGCTGCGAAGATTTTGCTTCTTTCATAGGTCTTAGGAAGACATCCTTCTTTCCAGATCCACGCTGTACTTAGTTTGTGATAATTGAGCTTTTACCTCAAGAGTACTTGCTCGTCTTCTCTTGCTCGATCCCCTGCCCGCTTTAATTCTATATTCAAGGTTATTAGTC
>JAUZPJ010000479.1 GCA_030706025.1 Bacillota bacterium
GATCCCATAGAGAACAAACATCACTCCTAGCCATTTTCCTGCCCAGGCCAAACACTTCGTCGTTTTAACGAAGCCGAACCCTTCGACACTGAGGGCCCGGACGACACGACCGCCGTCAAGAGGCAAAACAGGGATTAGATTAAAGGCAGCCAGCCAAACGTTATAACGGACGAAATTATCGGCTAATTCCCCCGTCCATAGTCCTTGCCATCGTAACCCTTGAGCAGCAAACAAGAGAACCACGTTCAAGGCTGGACCGGCTAAAGCCACCACGCTTTCTTCAAGTTTTCTTCCCTCAAAGAGGTCGTCAGAATAGGCCGCACCTCCGAAGGGAAAGAGCTCAAGCCCCACGACTTTAAAACCATAGGCTCTAGCCGTCATGAGATGAGCCAATTCATGAAGGACGACTAAGGCAAAGATGAGAAGAGCCTGGGCTGCGAGACCCAGGACTCCGTAGAGCAGTAAAACCAACAGAAAAGTGGGATGGATCCGAATACTAACCCCCCAAAGTTTCGTGAGCTCCATTTTAATCCTCCTTGACTTTAATCTAAGCTTCATCTTATTTCCTAGGCGTTATCTTATTTCATGGAATCTTAGCTCTTTGCTGCGGGCGGGACAAGATAAGGTATTGGATTGACCGGCTGATTATCTTTTCGTAATTCAAAGTGGAGCCAAGGTTTTTTCAGAGGTGCGGAAAGCCCAACCGTGCCGAGAACCTCACCTCTCTGGACTCGCTGACCCTTCTGAACAGAAATATCCCCGAGATTTCCCAAGATTGTAGTCCAGCCATTACCAAAGTCCACCTTCGCAATTTTCCCTAATTGAGGATCTGCCCCCACAAGGGTGACAACTCCGTCAGCAGGAGAAACCACGGTCATTCCCAAGCTGCTTCCCACATCGATTCCATTATGAACAGAACCGACGGCGTTGGTTCCCCCTTCTCCCTTTTCGCCAAATTTGGCAACGACTTGCCCGGAAAGAGGAGGCAAAAACTGACCGACCATCTTAGCATCGACCGGTATGCCTTTATTGCTGACTCCTCCGATTGACAGAGCCTCTTTAGCCATTCCATTTAAGGAATCGTAAAAATTGCTTGAGTTAACCGCGCTCTTATAAACCGAATGAACTGCGAGCGACACTTGATCTGAGCCATTCGCACTGAAGAAGACCAATAGAAATAACGTTGCAGCCACGATGGCCCGCTTCTGAGTTCCGTTCCAATGGTTTAAGAGGTTTCCCCAACCCGTCTTTTTTGGATTGCGATGACGTCCAGTTTGGTTATAGTGCGGTGATTTCCCCCGCCCTTGTTCCCTTCCCACCTCCTGGATCGCCCGTTCCCATTCCCAGTCATCCCAACGTTCAAAAGGATTCATCCTACTCACCTTCTTTCTCGAGGTTCGTGGTTCGATCTTTGAATTCGATTCTGCAAATCGAAGGACGGATTTAAACTTTAAGTTTAAATCTTGGGTGAACTCTGTTCGCTTCGATTCAAGCCTCGTGCATCGCGCCTCGTACCTCCACAAATGCCTTGATCTCCCTAGCTCGTACATTTCCTTATTAATTTATGTGTGGGCAAAAAAAATAGAACTGCGAAACAGTTCTATTTTGAAGCACGAGGTTCGAGGCTCGAGGTTCGATCTTTGAATTCGATTCTGCGAATTGAAGGAACAAAATAAAAACTCCCCGCAGCAAGCTGCGGGGAAATAACTCTGTTGTGCCTCGCCTAAAACATAAGTCTCTGTCGCCTAATATTAACACTTAAGAGCAGCCCGACCGCAGCCATGTTTGACCACATCGCGCTTCCGCCATAGCTAATCATCGGCAGCGGGATCCCTGTCACCGGCATAATGCCCGAGGTCATACCGACATTGACCAAGATATGAAAGGTGAACATGGAGATGACGCCCGTCGCGATTAACATGCCAAACGTATCCCGGGCCTTTAAAGCGATGCTGATACTGCGCATGATAAAGATGAGAAAGAGAAACAGCAGTGTGATCGTTCCGACAAATCCAAACTCTTCCCCAACGACTGAAAAAATAAAATCGGTGTGATGCTCCGGCAAGAAATTCAACTGGCCTTGGGTTCCCATTCGATACCCTTTGTCCCATAACTCCCCGGATC
>JAUZPJ010000048.1 GCA_030706025.1 Bacillota bacterium
ACACGTACCCTTGCCATTACATATATTCTGCACTGGCAGATGATGACGGACAAGCGCCTCCATTAAGGTTTCGTTTTCCTTCGTCAAAATAACGCGATTAGGGAGTATTGTAATTTCCATAATTTCCTCCTGCTAATATATTAACGGCACAGCCTACTGTGGGTTTTAGTATATTTGAGTCGTTTGTTCACGACTAATAATTCGCTTATTTTCTCATATTTCCTGCTATTTCATTTAATTTGTATTTTTTACACTATAATAATTAAACTTTATATAAGAAGTCTGTAAAGTTTCTCCGAATATCAAAGGGATATTGGTAAAAATATACAGACCACAAAATACAAGTAAACTAGTAGAAGCCCTCGACGATGCTGGAGGTTTATTTCTATGAAAAAAATGAGCCCTCACTAGGAGGGTAGTATATAAGGAAGGAGGGAAGAAAAGTAGCATTTATATATTAACCTCTGAATTAGCGGTTAATTGTTAAGATGAACATGTTCGCAGCGAAACGGTATCGTAAAGGCAAATGACATCAAAAGGTATTTTATTATCGATTAAATACCAACGTCTTCATAATTACAGGAACAACGCGTCCCCCCATTAGTGGTTTTCCAATATCTATATAGTCACATTCATCGACAACAACCTGGTCAATACAAATTACTTCAATGGGACCTAAAGCGAGGGCTTCAATCGATTGACCCAACACCTTGCCACAGTCATCTTCTAAAATCAAAATTAGGGGTTTGTCCTCTTCAAGATAGTCACGCATACCCTCTAAGATTCCCCTTGCTAAGGCCTGAATATCAGCGAAAGCCATAGTTTGTGGCCCTTTGATACTAAGAGCGATATAGGGGTTGGTGCCATCCTCCTGTAAACTCTGCACAGCCTTTATAATCGGCAGTGAAATATTTTGATACGGAATATTCTCTGATGTAGCGAAGGGAGCAAGGACTATCACATTTCTCAAAGGCAAAGTCTGCTCACTAACATGGATTGTGCTTCCGCTTAAATTGACCGATTGGGTACCGGTACCTATTACTGTAGCTCTTACAGTCTCCGTAGGCTTCTCTAATGAATACCCGGAAGCTACAACTTTCTTCCCTAATTCCCAACCTAGAAGTGGTCCCAGATCACCAAAACATGTGACCTCTTCCACGCTCAATGGTTCGATTTCAGTATAAACATAATCTGCTACGCCACCGGAAATCATAACCTTGTGAAAAGAGAAAGGCGAACGAATTGATTGAGTCATTAAAAGCTCTTGTGTTATTGGTGTTAACCTATTTTGATTTAAAAGTTCTAACACACACTCCGCCATTGTCTTCGTTATTAATCTTAATTGGGTCATGCTTGCATGGTCGTTTACCGAAAGCGTTAAACCACATGCCGTAAGGATCTTTTGCGCGGGTTTAGAAATATAGGTAATCTTATCGCTTCGTGGTTCAAATTCAATCAGGTGACCGCCCACGTTAAGGCAAGCCGTATCGACGGCTTTTCCCTCATGGAATACCGCAAAGTTTGAAGTCCCGCCACCGACATCAATATTCACGATCACTTGATGTCTAGTCGAGGAGAACGCTGCTGCACCGGAACCTTTTCCCGCATAAATGGACTCCAAATTGGCGCCCGCGGTTGCCACCACAAAATCACCCGCTAAGCCTGCTAAAGCTTCTAAAATAGATTTTGCATTATCTTTTTTTGCTGTCTCACCGGTAATTATCACTGCCCCAGTATCGATATCGTTAGGAGTTAATGAGGCAGCATCATATTCAGTTTTTACAATATTAGCTACTGCCACACTATTGATCAGCTCGTGGTCCAGCAAAGGAGTAAAATAGATTTTACTGCGATGAATAACCTCTTTAGCCGTGATTTCCATCCGCGGCACAGATGTTCCCGAAGCAGTATTTTCTATCGTTAACCGGCTGATCACGAGCTGTGTCGTTGTGGTACCGATATCAATACCGACACTGGTGATCGTTTGGATATTTAACTGACTCATTAAGGCACCTCTTTTTTGCCTTAGACTTCTTAGAGTTCTTATACTTAATGTTCCTAAGAAATAACTGTAGCTTATTTCTGATTCAACTTAACCCCACTTACCTTGACCTTGAGAATTTGTTCTAGGACATCAACCAGATGGGCACCGGCTTCGGCCGGGGGAATACCTCCCTTATGAATATTAGAGATGACCGTTCGATCAGCCTCTACCGTGTTTTCATTCGGCCGATAGATCATATAGGCACTCAGACTTTCGGCAGTACCAAGACCGGGTCTTTCTCCAATGAGTGAAATGACAACCTCCGCGTCAACGAGCTTAGCAACTTGGTCCTGAACCCAAACCCGACCGTGTTTTATGAACACAGGCGTTCCAATTTTAAGGCCTATGGAATTTAAACCTTGGATTAAAGCCGGTAAAAGATCCGGAATATTTGCTTCAATAGCACTGGAACTCAGACCATCAACGACACAGATTTGCACCTGTGGATTTTTGGAGCATTTCTCCTTGATGATCCTTACACCTTCCTCTGATAAGCGACGGCCCAATTCCGGATTGGTTAAAAATTGTTCCTTATCTTGAGCCGCACTTGTAACAGCAACAAGATTCATACGCTTAAGAAAATCCTCGGATACATCAACAAACACTGCATCCTTCGCTACAGCGTGATCGGCGAGAAATCTCAGCCAAGATACTGTTTTCTGCCTTGCACCTGCTCTGCCAATCCCAATCCGTGCCGGTGTTGTTTTTTTCATCGCTCTGATAGCCTCAAGATTGAAGGGGTTGTCGACCATAATTTCGTCGGTAGGAAGTGTAACCGTTTCCTCATCTTCCGGGATTAACGGTGTTATCGGCACCGAAGCAGCCGAATTAATAACTTGTACAGCTGAATTAACAACTTGCTGCTTGTTCTTTGAATCGAATAACCCATTTTTGCTTAGTTCTTCTAGAACACTCTGGATAATTAACGTTTCCAATTGTCCATTGCCTTCCGCCGTCACATTCCTCACCCCTATTTATCAAATATTGAAGGATCTCCCGCCCTCTCAGATAAATGACCATCTTCCATAATGCCCATCTTTTCAAGCCACTTTTCAAATTCCGGAAGTGGTCTTAACCCAAGTATTTCCCGGGTACTGGCATCGTCATGGAAACTGGTATCCTGATAGCTAAGCATCACATCGTCCCCGCCGGCTACTCCCATAAAATAGTTCGATCCAGCCATAGCACAAAGCAAGGTGCTAAGTTCCTGTTCATTCTGGTCGGCTTTCATATGATTTGTATAACAAGGAGCAATTCCCATCGGCAAGCCATGCAATTTTCCCATAAACAGGTCTTCAAGATCGGCCCGGATGACTTCCTGCCCGGAATAAATAGTTTCGGGACCAATAAATCCTGAAACATTATTAATCATAAAGGGATAATAACGTCGGCCAAAGCCATAGGTTCGCGATTCCAAGGTCATCATATCCACACCGTAATGGGCATCCAAGGACACTTCGGAACCTTGTCCTGTTTCGAAATACATAAGATTCGGACCGGTGGCTGTGCCTTTCTTTTGCACCAACTCAAATGCTTCCTTAATTAAATCAGCCGAAATGCCGAAGGCCTCATTAGCCTTTTGAGTACCGGCAATACTTTGGAAGACCAAATCAACGGGGGCACCTTTCTCCAGTGCTTTCATTTGGGTGGTCACATGGGCAAGAACACAGTTCTGGGTTGGAATATCCCATTTCACCATAAAATTCTTGGTGGTCTCTAAAAGTCGAGACACTGTATCCACATTGTCCTCAACAGGGTTAATCCCAATGACGGCATCTCCTGAACCATAGGATAACCCTTCCTTGAGCGAGGAAATCATTCCCTCTATACTATCCGTAGGATGGTTGGGTTGGTTACGGAACGCCAAGGTTCCCGGCACTCCAATTGTTGTGTTGCAATGAGCTTGGTAACGCATTTTCTTAGCAGCATACACCAAATCCATGCTCGACATAAGCTTGGCAACCGCGGCAATCATTTCGCTGGTTAGCCCCCTGCTAAGATGATGCAGGTCCCCACCCGTGGCTTTATGACCGAGAATATATTCCCGTAAAGCACCCACTGTCCAACCTTTGATTTCCTGAAAAATTCTAAGATTTAGATCATCATAGATAACCCGAGTGACCTCATCCTCTTCGTAAGGAATGACGGGGTTGTTGTAAATATCTTCGAGGGTTAAGTTGCTTAAGACTAATTTTGCCGCAACCCTTTCTGAAGCCGACTTAGCCGCTATTCCTACCAGAACATCTCCGGACTTCTCTTCGTTGGCCTTGGCTAAAACTTCTTTGAGATTCTTAAAAGCGAACACATTGTTATATACCTTAGCCTTCAATATCATCGTACGTTCCCCCAATAAATTAACATAGGTCAGCCCAGTTGGCAGGATAAGTCACATAAAAAACCTTGGCTTTGGTTGGTGATGAAAAAACAACCTTAGTATCATTGGGAATGGAGATAATATCCCCTGCATGAGCGTGGAAAACCTGATCCCCAACTCGAAGATCAAAATCTCCCTCGACGACATAGTCAATTTCGTCATAAGTCAAATGCCAGGGTAACTCGGAGTGGTCAAAGGTCAAAAAACCTGCACATAAGTTGCTGTCTCTTCCTGTTATAAAGTCCCTGAGCCCAACCTTTTGACCGACCGGTGCTTCTTCAAAAGGCGGAATAGGAACACCGTTTCCCTTAGCGTGGACAACCTTGAAGTCCTTCTTGGGCTGATTCAAAGTTTTGGCGATCACTCTTTGTATGAGCTTAGTCAATTCACTTTCACTGGCCGTAGCTTCTGAGGTATTGTCCTTATCTTCACCAGACACACCACTTGGAACTTCACTATTCGGTAATATAAGCGTGTCATCTTTCTGGTTTTGTCTTTGACCTTGACATTGACTGAAAATTCTCTGGCTTCCCCTATGAATCGTAATACCCAGTTCTTTAACCAGATCTTTTGCCGAAGGTGTTAGAACACTGTCCTCAGCTAAGACGATTTCTTTTCCTTGCTTTGCCATTTCGCGCAGGTTAGCTGCGGAAATAAATTTACCCATACGTACACCTCCCACCTTGTTCAGTGACTATCCTTGTTTTTATAAAAGAGATTCAATCAATTGTTTAGCCGGCCGTGGTATAACGACCTTTTTTACAAGCATTCCCTTGGCTGAGGCCACAGAACTACCCGCTTCAACCGCAGAATTAACGGCTGCTACCTCTCCGGTAACGATAGAATAGCTTTTTCCGCCTATACCAAACGCCAGATGAAGCCGCAGTGGTTCAACCTCGCCCTCTTTAACCGCTGCGTCAGCCGCTTCAATCGATGAAGCAACACTAAAGGTCTCAATAATACCTATGGCTTTGACTTGATCGATCAAGTTTGCGCCGCTGATGGCTGGTAAGATCGAAGGATGCACGTTGGGGATAACAAAATAATCTACCATTATCTCAGAGCCCAGCTCGACTCCAGCTCTCACGGATTGTTGAACTGCTGACACATCACCGCCCACCAAGACGATGTACTTTCCCGGACAGACAGTCTTAGCCACTAGAATGCTAATATCAGCAGTTTTGGCCATTATATCAGCACCTTCAATACCCCGAGCTATGCTGGAAAATTCAACGAGACCGATTGCGTGATGGATCATAAGACAGCACCACTTTTCCGTATGGTTATAGTTTGAGATGTTATTAAGGTTACAGTACCGGATATGCTGGCATGAATACGTGCTCCCAAGGCCCCTTCCGGAATCTCACCAATGACCTGTCCCCGGGTTACGGTATCTCCGGTTTTTACAATCGGCGCAGCGGGCACTCCTACATGTTGTTGTAAATTCAGAACAACTTCCTCGGGTTCAAAGGACTCCGTCTGCAAAGGAGCTTCTCTGTACCAGGAACTGAGACCGAGCCGTTGAATTAAACGGGCAGAGGGAACAAGCCGATGTTCGGCCATGGAATCTTCCTTACCTAATTGCCCGGTGTATTTGATCCCTTTGGCTCGCAATTCACGTTTGAGGGCAACATTGACTCTGCGCGGGGAAATCCCGACCGGGCAAGCATAAACTTCACAAACCCCGCACTCGGAACAGATTAAGGCACTGGTTATCAGCTCCGGATTACCGACTAAGTTGTAATTCACGGCACGAATCAATAAGTGGGGGGGAAGGGCATGTCCAATAAGATGGCGCGGACAAAGTTCTGTACAGAAGGAACACTGTTCGCAAGCCGTTTTAGCAATTCTCAGAACACCCTCAATGGACTTTTGTTTATTTTGGACTAACGGATGATCGTCCGGTAAGGCAATTAAGGCCCCCGTTGTCTTTGTTACAGGTTTGTTTAGATCAGTTTCTACAGAACCCATGACCGGTCCGCCAACAATATAGGCAAGATCTTCTCTAGGTCTATCCCCGGCCAATTCCAAGACATCTCTTAGTCTTGTCCCCAGGGGTACTGTTACCGTTATCGGTCTGCTGACAGCACCGGTTATTGTCATGGTCCGGGTTGTAACAGGTATTCCCTCCATAGCTTGAGCTATGTTAATCATGGTCTGGATATTGTTAACCACAACGCCGATTGCAATTGGTATTCCACCCGGAGGTACGCGCCGGCCGGTTGTAAGCCAAATAGCCATTACTTCATCACCGGCGGGATATATATCCGGCAATATGGCAATTTCCATGTTTTCTGTTAAAAGCGGCCTTAAGGCATTAATAGCTTCTTTATATTTTGCTTTCAAAGCAATAATGCCTCTGCTTGCCCCTGTAGACGCCATAGAGTGAGCCAAACCTTTGACGATCAATTCCGGGTATTTCGCTGCTAGTTGTTGATCACTTTTTAACAAAGGCTCACACTCTGCTCCGTTAACAAGAACAATTTCAGCTTTAGCTGAAACCTTTAGGTGGGTCGGAAAACCTGCCCCACCGGCACCCACTACTCCGGCTTCGCGAACCTTTGTGCTTACGTCAATCATCTTATCACCTGCTTAACCTTACACTTCAAAGGTTTCTTTATCGATAATGCCTACAACCATCGCGTCGATCGGAGTATTGTTGTTATCAAGGCTTTGTCTGGCCGAAGAACCGCTGGCTACCATGACAATATCATCTTCACCCGCACCAATTTGATCGGCTGCAACCAGGCTGTTACCAAATTCTATAAGCTGAACCTTGCCATCCTCCGCGAAGCTGACCGTGATCGGCTGTACCACTAAAAACTTAAGTCCCCTCAACATTTCTTCTTTTCGTGTGGACCATACATTACCAATTACTCGTGCTAAGATCATAGAATTTTTCCTCCACATCAGGGCAAAGTTCTATTTTGCGTGCTTTCAAAGAATCCTTTGCCAAGGGTGAAATGACCGTCTTTGCTGTTACTTTAACCTTTGAACCGATAGGAAAATCATAAACATCCTTATCCGATAGCAACTTCTTGTTATATTGGATAAATTCCGGCTTCTCCTCATTACCGGTCATAGATCCAGCCAAGGGAACAGGCGCTTTTACGGGCGATTTTAGAATAGGTTCAGTTTGACGGGGGAATTGTTCCCGCACCGAGGTATAAACCTCTATGCCATAGCTTTCAACCTGCTTGACATAACCTTCATATAATTGACGATAGGCCTGGGGAGTTTTCTCCGTAAATCCCAAATACTCTGTATAAAGTTCGATGGGAATTCCCAAGTTAAGCCCATGCCCCACCATTTCGGTAAGGGCATTGTCCCTGATCCCAAGGGCGATTTTGGCCAAAGTATTTGCCGAGCATGTCGGTAGAACTATTTTATGCCAGTGAGTTTGGCTTAGAGCCTCATCGGGAGATACAAAAGTCATCTCTCCGGGAAGCAACAATTGATTCTCATTGACACTTTTACTTACCATAATTGCTAGGGAATATTCCCTTCCCCAGCGCTTTTGTATTTGAGCTAACAATTTAGGCAAATCATTGACATAGTTAAGGATAACGAGACATGCAGATTTACTTTTCGGACTAGTCTGCCTTAGAAGTTGTTGAAACTCGGAATCCGCTAACAATCGTTCCAGAATTCGTTGAACTAATTCCTCATTCATCGCGGCACACCCCAAGGATCAAGCCTTCGTTGGAAGGCCCTATTAAAACGGAGTTTGCCTCATCCGTATCTAGATGCATCTCTTTGCGATAATTGTCACTTACCCTGACCAATACTTGGCCAAAAATCACTTGTCGTTCCCCATTAACCTTTACTTGGACCTTGTCCCCATTTTTTAGATTCCATTGTTTAGCGTCTTCGGTGTGCAGATGAATATGTCTTCCCGCAACAATGACCCCTTTTCCGAGTTCAACGCTGCCTTTTTCGCCGATAAGGGTTAGTCCAGGGGTGTTTTCAAGTTGCCCGGAATCCCGAACAGTCGGTTTAACACCAATGCGGAAACAATCCGTGACACTGACTTCTACTTGGGTCTGCTTCCTTATGGGACCAAGAATCCGAACACCTTCAATGCGACCCTTAGGTCCAACGAGAGTTAGTGTTTCTTCGGCCGCAAATTCGCCGAGCTGGGATAATTCTTTTTTAACCCTTAAAGAATAGTTGTCTCCAAATAGTTTCTGTAAATCTTCTTGAGATAGATGGACATGGCGATTGGATATTCCGATGGGAACTTTTTTTACTTGGGCAGCTCTCCCACGGAATTCGCAAGCCATGATATAGAACGTACTTGATAGGCGATTATAGGCTTGGACCAAATCCCCACGGGTACAATTGCCATCCTTATCTGTAAACGCCTTGTTGGCCTGTAACTCGACCTCGCGGATTCGAGAACGAAGAAGATTTAATTTGGCCACAACTTTCCCGTAGGTATAACTCAGAGGAGTATGGGAAACTCCATAATATTTTTGAGGAAAATGTGAGTGCTCACGCAATTCGTTGGGATTCAGACCAATTAGGGTTGTGAAAACAAAGGGTTCTTGCTTTACTTCGCAAACCATTAACTGTCGCGCAAAGTCCGCTATTTCCTCCAATTGCTGTACAAGTTTCTCCTCACCAAGATCTTGCAGAAAAAGTTGAACATCCACGAGCTCGCATTGAAAGAGATCCAACTTGCCACGCAAGGCAATCACCGGATGAGTCTTTTCCACCAGTTCACTATTATGAAGATGCGTCATATGTTCCGGTTTGACAGGTTTACTCGTTGGAGCTGAATCGGTCGTACTTGCACCATGTAAACGATAGCTATCGGCTTTTCCCAAGGAACCAAGCGTACTTTGTTTGGCGTTAGAGAAAGTATTCCGAGTAATATCCCGAATCCCCTCTCCCTCAATTTGAACCTCAATACCTTTAGACCGAATAAAATCTCTGGCGGACGGCGTAATGACGCTGCCCTGCGCTAAAACAATGACTTTCTCCTTATTCTTATACCAGTTAGCTCTTAACTCATATTCTGTAATAATCATGTCCTTACCCCTTTTCCAAGGTTAAGACCCCGCTCTATTTGTCACCGAAAGCTTTATTATCACCGACGGGTAGAATAAATTCGACATCTTGGTGTGGTCGAGGGATGACATGAACACTTATCAATTCACCGACTCGTTGTGCTGCGGCGGCGCCTGCATCAACAGCCGCTTTAACTGCTCCCACGTCCCCACGGACCATAACGGAAACTAAACCGCCACTTACATGTTCTTTACCGCAAAGGGAAACATTAGCCGCTTTCAACATTTGATCAGCAGCCTCTATCGCGGAAATCAAACCTTTAGTTTCAATCATTCCCAGGGCATTGACACTCCGTTGCTGTGCCACAATAGTCTCCTCCTTTTATTTCAATTCGAATAAGTATATTTACTTAACGCTTGCTGTTATTAATTGTGCTAAAACTTGTTTAACTATATCTTGAATCATCTGAGCATCTACTTGGTTTGTTGGCAAAGGTGCCTGTTCCATAGGTGCAGAGTTTGTTCTTAACTCTTTAGGGTCACGAATACCCCATACAACACGTTTAATATTGATTAAATGTAGCGGGGTTACATTTTCGGAAACACTGGAACCTCCCCAAGTCCCACATCCGAGCGTAAAAGAGGGAGATAAAGCGGTTGTTGCTCCAACTCCGCCTAAAGTAGCCGGTGTGTTCACCAGCACTCGGAAGATGGGTTTCTTTAAACCAAATTCCCTGATAATACTCTCATCGTTACTGTGGATGGCCAAACTATGTCCGATACCGCCTGCCTCTAAAAGTTGGATACAACGTTCGCATCCTTCATGCCAGTCCTTAACCCTATAGAAAGCTAAAACCGTGGTCAACTTTTCGTGGGATAAAGGCCATTGTGGTCCAACTCCTTCAAGAGGTGCCACTAAACATTTTGTCTGTTCAGGTATACTGATACCGGCCATTTGAGCGATGAATTTGGGTTCCTTACCTACTACCTTAGGATTCATACTAACATTAGGCAGCATGACCACTTTCGAAACCTTTTGGACCTCTTCGGGGTTGAGAAAATATGCACCTTTCTGCTTTAATTGTTGAATAAGCTCGTCCGCAATACAGTCCTCGGCAACAATTGATTGTTCCGACGCGCAAATTGTCCCATTGTCAAAGGTTTTTCCGGTAATGATGCATTCAGCAGCCTTAGCAAGGTCGGCACTTCGTTCAACGAAAGCAGGTACATTACCAGGTCCTACACCTAACGCCGGCTTACCACTGCTATAGGCTGCTTTGACCAAGGCACTTCCACCTGTGGCCAAAATTACCGCTACATCCGGGTGCTTCATGAGTTCTTGGGTAGCCCCAAGAGATATATTGGTAATGCACCCAATTACACCTTCAGGTGCTCCGGCTGCCATCGCGGCTTGATGCATCAATTTCGCAGCCTCATAAGTGCATTTGACTGCCGAAGGATGAGGAGAGAAAACAATAGCATTCCGTGATTTTAGAGCAATCATTGCTTTATAAATGACTGTTGAGGTTGGATTGGTTGTGGGTACAATTGCGGCTATTACGCCAACAGGCTCAGCGATTTCCCAAAGACGTTGTTGCTCATCCTCCCGTAAAATGCCAACAGTCTTCATATTTTTTATAGATTCATAAACAGTTCTGGAAGCAAAATAGTTTTTAAAACATTTATCTTCATATTTGCCCATCCCCGTTTCTGATACAGCCATGGTCGCCAAATGGGAAGCGTTTATTTCTCCGGCCTCACGCAGGCTATCAATAATCCTATCAACTTGTTCCTGAGTAAAATTCTTTAAAACGTCCTGGGCTTTACGGGCACTTCGAGCTAAGTTTCTAACTTCTTGAAGGGAAGCTAAATCACGATCTAGTTCCACGACTATCGACACCTCTCCCTTAAAACTTCAGAGCATTTTCAACGATATCAATCACAGCTCTTTGAAACGCTTCACAAGCAGCTTTACAGGCGCTTTGCGATCCAGTCAACAATCCCCCGCCAAAGTTTGTTTCCGTAGGTGGACCATAAAATGCCTTCATCGTAACTTCAGAGGCCTTTAAAGCTGCGTCCAATCCATAGACGGCTTCGATTGGCGGCGCGATCAAATAAGCTAACGGTTCCCCTTCGGGTATATCTGCTATTTTAGAAAGATAGCTGCCCGTTCGGGAAATAGTATGAGGGAACCATACCGTTTTTCCTCCATCACAGGTATAAAACCAAGCTTCGTTTTCTAAATGGTCCACACAAGCATCGACTCCGGCACGCACTTCCGCTGGATTAGGTCCGGCAAAAATCCCCAGAATTTCACCGGATCTGGGACCGGATGCATGATTAGACCCTGCATAAAAACTCTTGGCATAGACTACTTCCACTTCGGCCTTTTTAGTTGCTTCATCTAGGGCTACATAGGTTGCATCATCAATCGTTGACGTAATCATGCCGATAGAACGTTGGTCACTGGATAGCTGCAACTTCTTTGCTAAATCCGGGGCAACATTGGGTATTAGCCTAACTGCCAGGACTTGGGGTTTAATCGCCTCGATCATTCTTGACCCTCCTTTTTTTATTACCCTATACTCTCGTCGTTTTAATCATTGATTTACTTTTTAGGCGTTTTATCCTCCGAAGTTTTTATTTTCTCCTCCGGGATTAGCTTTGGTAAGATTTGCTCAAGTTCGAGATGCGGACGTGGAATCACATGACAACCTACTAGCTCTCCGACCCTTTCCGCGGCAGCAGCTCCGGCATCAACCGATGCCTTAATCGCCCCAACGTCCCCGCGTACCATGACGGTAACCAAACCTCCACC
>JAUZPJ010000480.1 GCA_030706025.1 Bacillota bacterium
ATTCCCGGCCAATTGGAAAAATCCTGATAGATTTAGGTAAGCCGCCATAATCATCATTGAAAATAAAAGAATGATTGTCCGATAATCAACAGACTGAGCCGCTTGATCAAAACTTATAACTCCTGTGGAGACCGTCAAAACTGCCCCGATAATTGCAGCACCGGCTCGATCGACTCGAAACACGGGGCTCTTTCCAAGAGCAAAAACAAGCAAGGTCAACAATAGGATTAGAGCCTGAATAAACAAAACCATCACAACTTTCTCGGGTTTTAAGTAACTTTTAAGTACTAATGTGCATTTAAGTACAACGGCTCTTCCATGCACACTAGTGATTATTATATCACTAGAATTCTACCATATTCTAGTACTTGTAGATTTGACAGAAGTAAGTTTAAATAACATTGGCATTTATTATTTTAAAAAGGAGATTTTATGATTAAAAAAACATTTGGAAGAAAGTTGTTAAGTCTTTTTATCACAGTATTTCTTGCTGGGACGATTCTTCCGGCCTCTGTGATATCGAATTCAAAACCAGTATTCGCCGCAGATGTACCCGTCCAATCTGTAAGTGCCCGTTTATCGACAGTTTCCGCGGGAATCGTTCATAGCTTGGCTCTTAGCAGTGACGGGACTGTTTGGGCCTGGGGAGATAATTCCGAGGGAGAACTAGGTAATAACAAAAGTGAACTTCAAAATAGTCCAGTTCCTGTCCAGGTAAGTAATTTAACGAACGTTATCGCCGTGGCTGCTGGGGGTGCCCATAGTTTAGCCTTGAAAAAGGATGGAACCGTTTGGGGCTGGGGAAATAATGAAGTTGGGCAGGGTGGATTCGGAAAATCAGAACTTCTTGCTGGAGGACCCGACGTTTATATTCCCGATCAATACAAAAAATCCTATGTCCCACTCCAAGTTCAAGGATTGACTAATATTGTCGCGATCGCGGCAGGAGCAGACTATAGTTTAGCCTTGAAGGCGGATGGGACGGTCTGGGCATGGGGAAACAATGCTTACGGACAACTTGGAACCCCGTCAGTTAATGCACAATTTACGATAACGCCTGTCCAAGTAGAGGACGATGTTAATGGTCATAAATTAACCGATATCACTAAAATTTCTGCCGGGAGTGCCTTTGCTTTAGCACTTAAAAAAGATGGTACAGTTTGGACCTGGGGCGGCCTGCTTGTAGACTTTGAAGGAGTTCACAATACAGTAAGCTTGGCACAGCAAGTTCACTCCCTAAACGATGTCATTAGCATTAGCGCTGGTTGGAATCATAGCCTTGCCCTGAAAAATGACGGAACGGTTTGGGGCTGGGGATCGAATGAATTATTCCAGCTTGGAAATCGCAAGGATGGGGAAAGTTGGAATACACCACTTCAAATTAGCGAGTTAAATCATGTACATGCCGTTGCAGCAGGAGGTTACCTTAGCTTAGCCTTAAAAACGGACGGTACAGTATGGTCTTTCGGGGGTAACATGTGGGGGCAACTCGGTAATGCTGTCGCCTTTGAGGAACAACCTGTTGCCAAGACACCCGTTCAAGTGAAAGGATTAACCAATGTAACAGCTATTGCTTCAGGGTTAGGTTTTAGCATAGCTCGTCAAAGCGGAGGAACTATTTGGACTTGGGGAGCCAATAGTGAGGGGCAGCTTGGAAACAACACTTATGGCGGACCCATTGTAACCGCAGGTAATAATGATCCAAATGGAAAGGTAATATCCGGTGTCAATTCACCTGTTAAAGCTTTGGTCCAAGTGGGTTCGTATGAAACAACTTCGTTCACGAGATTATCTGGCTACGACGCCATGCAGACCTCGGTGAAAATTTCTCAAGCGGGTTGGCCTGATGGGGCCTCAACAGTTATTCTGGCAACGGTTGTGAATTTTCCAGATGCACTGGCTGCCGCGCCATTAGCTCATCAGTATGATGCTCCGGTATTGCTTACAGAAAGCAAGCATTTAACACCCTCCATTGGAGAAGAGCTTGGACGATTAAAACCTTCTAAAATCATCATAGTTGGTGGGACCGCCGTCGTCTCCAAAGAGGTTGAAGATTTTCTTAAGCAAAACTATGATGTAACGCGATTATCAGGGTATGATCAATATG
>JAUZPJ010000481.1 GCA_030706025.1 Bacillota bacterium
AGATCACATAGCGCAATTGAGTATTACAGGCTTTAAAAAGAGTGAAAAAGCAGATAAAAGTGATATTTATTTGTAATCGAGTAATTGACCAATGTTTATTGAGTAACAATTAAACGAAAGCATATTTAATGGTCTTGGTCTAAATCCCCTAAATCGACGAGATTTGATTCAATCTTTGTTGCCGATTTAGGGGATTCGTTTCTTCTTTAGGTGTGAGTTAAGAAGATCTTACGAAGTTTCTGATCATCTTGAAATTCATTATGTATATGGCTTGGAAAAGGTTATTTATTGAGTGATGTCGAAATGTAATATGTTACCTCAAAAATAGGGTCAATAAGAAGAATATAATTTATAATGACTCTCGCTGAAATGGGAGGAACTAAATTTTATGAGTATAATGAATTCCTTTTTGTTGTTTTGCGTTGAAGAAGTACGGTACGCATTGGACGTAGGAGCGGTGAAACGGATTGTTCGTGCAGCGGAAATAAATTTTTTGCCAGACGCGCCTGACTTCGTACGTGGACTCATCAATGTTGCGGGTGATATTATTCCGGTGATTGACATGCGCCAACGGCTGGGTTTACCCGGACGAGAGATGGAGTTAAGTGATCGTTTCATTCTGACAAATGTTGCTGGTAAACCGATCGCTCTATTAGTGGATAGGGTAGAAGGGGTAGTCGAGCTGCCAGCACTTTCACATTCGGTAACAAATGTTAAGACTAAAGTCCAAGATACTACTGCCACTGCAGTGACTGTCGAGGGAAATATAGTTCTGATTCAACCAACGGAGACATTTATTTCTGAAGATACTCTTTTGCAGCTTGTAAACATTGGGAGTGAGGATATCGGTGAATGAAGATTATTGGTTAAAGAGACTAGTCATCCTTATCTCCGAGAAAATGGGTCTACATTTCTCGGAAAACAGGCTGCAGGATCTTCGGAAAGCTGTTAAAATTTTTGCTCAAGAGTGTGGTTATCAAGATGCAGAAGTTTTTATTCAGTCTCTTGTTGAGTCTTCGTTAACCGAACAACAGGTTAAGACTTTGTCTAGTCGCCTGACGGTAGGTGAGACATATTTTTTCCGAGAGATGAAGAGCCTGGAGGCATTTAGGGATCATGTGCTTACTGAATTAACGAAGTACCGATCGAGACGGGAACGCAGGCTTAGGGTTTGGAGTGCGGGTTGCAGTTCGGGTGAGGAGCCTTATACTCTATCGATGCTAATTGACCAAATGATTCCTGAGGTAAGGAATTGGGATATACATATTTACGGCACTGATATCAACCTACAAGCTCTCGAAAAAGCTCGGCGAGGGGTTTACACAAATTGGTCGTTCCGCGGAACGTCGGATACCCTGCGAGATAGATACTTCGAACCTGTCGGACAAGGAATGTACGCAGTGAAAGCCCGATTTAAGGATAGGGTTTCCTTTTCCTACCTAAACCTGGCCACGGATGATTACCCTTCGGTTCTAAACACTCAGGAGATGGATGTAATCTTTTGTCGGAACGTCATGATGTATTTCACGCCCCAGATGATTCGACGGGTAATTCAGCGTTTTTATCGGTACTTGGTGGAGGGTGGATGGCTTATCGTAGCCCCTAGCGAGACATTAACACTTCTTTCTTCGGAATTCTCAGCAGTTCCTTTCGAGGGAGCAATCCTCTATAGAAAAGGGAACCTGGGGCAACCAGTTGACAAGGTGGACCCGGTGGTGGCGACAGCAGCGGATTCGTTTCTGCCGCAGCCCTCAATTTGGCCTGAAACTACACAGGTATTTACGGCTGTAGCCCCTGTGGTACCATCGATTGAACCACCGACGCCCACGCACGAAGATAATTTACGACTATATGAGAAAGCATTGGCTGCTTACCACGGCGGGCGATACACTGAGGCGGTCGCTCTTCTGCAAATGATTTGTCCGGAGAGCGGATACAAAAAAACCCGAGTGGAGACGGAGGGTAATGTTTCTGCCCTGATGGCTCGCATCTTAGCGAATCAGGGAAATCTTGATCAGGCCGTAGAGTGGTGTGAAAAAGCCATCACTAAGGACAAGATCAATGCCAATCACAGGTTCCTTCTTGCAATAATTCTTAT
>JAUZPJ010000482.1 GCA_030706025.1 Bacillota bacterium
CGAAGGTAAATTAAATAACGTGTCGAATCTATAATCCAGAGTAGGCTTTGGAACTCTGGAGGGAGATTATAGAAGAAATGTTAGCAAAAGATTTACGGAAGAAAGCGGCACGACAAATACTTTTAAACTTAATGCTTATTTTAATTTTAATTCTGAGTTCTTCGACGACGGTTTTCGCTTCCAATGTTGGTGCGGATGTTTTACCGGAGATTAGATCGTTGCTTCAAAATCAGTATGTGGATCCGGTATCCTCTGATGTCTTAAACGCTCCGACTGTGGACGAGACACTGAAGCGTTTGGGAGATCCTCACACGATGTATTTCTCACAAGAGGAATATCAGGGCTTTGTGGGGAGCATTGATATGCGCTTTTATGGGATTGGTGTACATATTAACATGGAAGCTGAAGGGGTGAGGGTAGTTTCTGTCATATCCGGTTCTCCTGCTGAAGAAGTAGGGTTGAAAGCTGGAGATTTGATTGTCAGTGCGGCTGGACAATCGCTGGCAGGGCTCTCTTCGGATCAGGCAGTGAACATCCTGCGGGGGCTTGATGGCAGCACGGTTCAGATTAGTGTGCAGCGAGGGACGGAATCCAAAGAGTTAAGTGTGACGCGCAGGGCGATTCAAGAACCTACTGTAACAGGTAACGTGCTTGACGGACATATCGGCTATCTGGACTTGAATTCATTTGGAACGGAGACACCCACGGAATTTTTGACGGCAGTTAATCACTTAAAGAGTCAAAATGTCACGAGCTGGATAGTGGATTTGAGGGACAATGGAGGAGGATATCTGAGTTCGGCGATGGACTTAGCTGGCTATTTCATCGGGCCCGATGTCGTGGTGTGCATTAAAGATCGAACAAGTACTGTCTATCAATATCAGGCGGCGGACCACGGTTTTACACTAACCGGACCGATTATTTTCCTAATTAATGAAAATAGTGCCAGTGCGTCTGAGATTCTTACGGCTGCAGTCAAAGATCATCATAAGGCGACGCTGGTGGGAACTACGACCTATGGAAAAGGGTCGGTCCAGAGCATGTTTACCCTATCAAATGGGGGTGTGCTTAAAATGACGGTAGATCGCTTTTATTCCCCGCTTGGGCATGTGATTGATAAAGTGGGAATTAATCCTGATGTGAAAATTGAGCAGACAGACTCGCTTAGGGTGGCGGAATTGATGTTAACGGGTGACTCAGGCGTGTTGACTAAGGCTCGAACCCCAGAATATTGGGAGGCATGGGCTGAACTTAAAAACTCGTTGGCAGCGGATACACAAATTGAGGGCTACAATCTCTATTACCCAGGTTATCGCGAAGTCAGTGAATTATCAGATGTACCCCTTGACAAGAAGTTCACGGTTCACTTTGCTGGGGCGGTCGATTGGAAGAGTGTGGATAGTTCTAGCCTTGAGCTGATTAATAGTGAAACGGGTGAGAGAACACCTGCATCGTTTGAAACTCTTGGGCCCTCCGATGTACAAGTAATTCCAAACGTCTCCTTGACCCCGAGTGCGACCTATTGGCTAGTCATTCATCCTTCTGTACGTGATGTTAAGGGTCTTGGTATGTCAGAAGGCGCTGTAGCGGTAGCGCATACGATCGAAGGGACGGCCGCTAATGGAACTTCGAAGATTCAATCCTTCAGCAATAACGTGCGTGTCAACGGGTTGAAGTTGTCGAGCCGGAAGGATTCTGATTATGGATGGGCGCTTTGGGATTTAGGAACAAGGACTCATTAAAACGTCGGAGGCTATGAAGTGCCTAGATTAACGATATGTAATTTTTATTTTAGAGTATGGGCTAAGGGGATTGATTTGTAACGTAAATTAACGTATAAATAATGAGTGACCGAACGGTCGGTTTTGAAATTTATTTTTTGGATGGGGGTTTGATGGCAGTTTGAGTATAGTTAGATTCGAGGAGTCAGGAGTTAAAGGAGGATTTATGTGAAAAAAGTAATTTCGCTTATAATTATTGCTTTGTTGTTGCTAGTTTCAACGAATGTTATGGCCTCAGATGATACTCTTGACATAGAAAAGGTGGCCATACAGTCTTTAAAAAACTCCCAAGAAGTCCAGTCTGTCAATAG
>JAUZPJ010000483.1 GCA_030706025.1 Bacillota bacterium
TAATGCCGCCTGGTTTTCCCAATATCATTTCAGCCGGAACTTTCAGGGCATGTTACACGAGCCTTTAGGCCATTATGTGAACCGGATTCGCATGGAGAAGGCTCTGTTTCTGCTGGCACATCGGGCAGATATAAATATGACGGACATTGCCTATGAGCTTGGGCTTTCGTATTCAGCCGTAATTCCCCGGGCATTTAAGAATTATTATGGCGTCAGTCCAAGAGAATATCGGAAGGAATATAGCAAGAATCGCAAAGATTCTTTTTTATTGTCCGAGTACAATAAGAACACAGCAAAGAAAGAATGGGCAGCCAATCCCTTTCCTGTTACCAGGCAGATCACCATAGTAAATGTGGAGGGAAAACAGGTCGCTTATGTGAGACAAACAGGTACCTATGAATCGTTAGCTAAGGAGTATGCCAACCTGATCCAGACGTTACTTGCTCATGCAAAGAAGCACCACTTTCTTGTGGAGGGTCAGAACTGGCCCCTTGACATATACCATGACAATCCTGAATTCGGAGAGGAGAGCCAGTTTCGTACCAGTCTATGTCTGACGGCTCCGGAGGGCATTCGGGTTCAGGAAGACGGTATCCTCGGTATGATGAAATTAGAAGGCGGTCTGTATGCGGTGGGACATTTTCAGATTCAGCTGGAACAGTACAGTGATGCGTGGAATTACATGTATCAGGAGTGGATCACGGGCAGCGGTTATGTTCCAAGAAACTGTTATCCATTTGAAGAGTATGAACATCGCTAAATTTCGTTAGAAATAGAACAAAGCGACCAATTTGATTATGCATGCTATTATAAGGAAAATCGCAGAAGGCAAATTGTTTTGATTTTTCCAATAATTTAATAGACACAAATAGACAAATTTCGCACTATATCTATTGAAGGGGCTTTTATTTTATGCTATTATTAAAAACATCTCCGCCATATAATATCTTTTGTTTTCGTTTTTATCAATTATTTTCTAAACTAAATTTGGGGCAATACAGTCGTTCCACAACTACAGAAAAAGAGGTGTTATTATGGAAAAGAAGTTATCAAAAGGCGCATATGGTGGCGTATCTGGTAAAAATTACGTACCTTATGTTACTGACAAATCAAAAACTGGTGGGAATGTAGTCGTATTCATTCTTGGTCTGATTATGGCTATAATTTTTGCAGCATCTACTGCCTACTCTGGTATGAAATCAGGTATGACAGTTGCTGCTGGTATTCCCGGTTCAATTATCGGCGGAGCACTAGTAACTCTTTTGGCAAAAAACAAAGGGATTCTAGGCAGAAACTTAATACAAGGTATGTCAAGTGGTGGGGAATCGATAGCTGGGGGTATTACATTCGTATTGCCTGCTGTCCTGCTTATCGGTGGAAGGGTTTCTTTCTTAACTGGAGTGTTGGTTGGTCTTGGCGGGGTACTATTAGGTATTGCGTTTACAGCACTTGTTCATAACTACTTAATCGTTGAAGAACACGGTACGTTAATGTATCCGGAATCTATGGCTATTTCTGAAACACTTGTTGCTTCAGAAGGTGCTGGTGATTCATTGAAGTACATGGGTATTGGTTTTGGAATCGGTGGTGCTATCCAAGCTGTTACTTCAAATGTTTTTGGTTGGTTAAACAACTCAATCAGTTATGTCGGTGAGAAATCCTATAAGTATATTTTTGGTATTTCTGTTGATCCGATGTTATTTGGTATTGGATTTATCGTAGGATGGGAAACATCCGTCATGATGTTTGCTGGTTCAATTATTGCTTATTTGGGTATTACGCCTTTAATCGGATACTTTGTGGACATGGCTGGTTCAAATGTTCACTTATGGAACGATGCTAACACATTAGTTCAGGGTCTTGGTGCCGGTGATATCCGTGGTGCGTATGTTAAATACATCGGTGCAGGAATGATGCTTTGTGGAGGCTTAATTGGCGCCATTAAATTAATTCCTGTAATCTCGGCATCGATTAAAGAAACTTTAGGTGCAAAATCATCAAGTGAAAGTGATTCTGGTACAGGTTTCCAGAAGTTCTTGTTAATTGCTGGTATTGTTGTTGCGTTTGTTGGCGCATTTATTATTTCTGGCA
>JAUZPJ010000484.1 GCA_030706025.1 Bacillota bacterium
ATTGATGCTATAATCCTGGATCATGTCTGCCATATCGTTAAAACTGCTGCTGAGTTCGCCAATTTCATCCTGGGATGAAACTTCACACCGTGCATCCAGTTCTTTATTGCCGAAATGTTTCACAACCTGAGTTAAATTCAGGACAGGTTTCAACATTTTGTTCATCAACAGTAAGATAATCGCTATCCCTAAAATGAGTGAGACAAGAAAAGAAACGATAAATCCCGGCAATAAACTGGCTAGAGGTTTGGTAAAAACTGTTTCCGGGACTACGATCCCCAGAATCCAACCATTCGCCGGAATCTTATGAAGGCTTAAATACTTTTCTTGGCCATCATAATCTATAAATTTCATGATTTTATCGTTGTTTTCCTCGAATTGGCCGATATTCGTTAGTTGTCCGTTTAATACGTCGTGGATATTTTTCAACCCATTACGGGTCGGTTGAAAATCTTTGTTCGGATGGACAACGATATTATTCATGTTATCAATCAAAAATGCGTAACTGTTTTCACTGATGCTTATTCCGCTTACAAATTCCGTAACATGTCCGATGTCGATATCTGCCGCAACAACCCCTGCTAATCGCCCGTTCTGTTTGAATGATTTCGAAACTGCAATGACCATGTTGCCGGTATTGGCATCAAGATAGGGCTCGGAGAAATAGTTGATGTCTTTATCCATGGCGCCTTTATACCAGACCCTGCCGGTCGGATCAAAATCTTTCGGGGGAATCCAGTTATCGGCGATTAACTCCTTATCCGGGTAAGCGACATAAAGCAGGGTGAGATAGGGGTAACGGGTTTTTTTTATCGGCAAATAGGCTTTTACTCTTTCACGATCCGTAACGCCCAGCGCTGCAAAATCTTCGGCTACGCCCTGTACAATGGAAGCCTGCTGGTTAAACCAATTATTCATGACCTCTGAGTCTTTCCAGGTCGTTTCCATGATTTTTTGGGTGGTTTGATCTAAAACGGCGCGATATGAGATGTTATAACTAACGACCGAGAGAAGAGATAAACAAATAAAGCAAATACAAGCCACTGCGAGGATAAATTTGTACTTTAAACTTCTTTTAAGCACACCCAAAACACCCTTCTTTTTCACTTACAAGATTCAGGCCGCTAACTGGTTTATGTATGCTTAGCTCATAGGGAATCCGGAAAGTAAAATACGCGAAGCGGCTAATGTTGCACTAATTCGCTAAATTAGCAGTAATTTCCTCTATTTTTCAAAAAAATCTATAAGGTTCTTAGTGGAACTATTAGGCTAAAACTAACAACTAGAATTTCTCCTAAAGATTATATAATTCTAGGTGTAATTATTTTCGAAGAAGAAGCATCTTTAACCATCACTTTGGATTGTGTCTAAGTTGGATATGGTGCTTGTTTAACCCTATAAATAATTTGTGATACTATGGGATGTTATAAAGAAAGCTTAGTGGAGGTTAACGATGAATCTGGGACAGGAACAATTTTTAAGTTTTATTTTAGAAATAGTAAAGGATGACAAGGTTGAAGAAGCAAAAAAGAGAGAACGTTTTGGCATTTTGCATAAAATTTAGAGAAAAAGTCGGAATTTTAAGGCATGAATATAAATGTAGCAAAACGAGCATAAATGTAGCGAAATATGCAAGAAATACAGTGTTATAATAATAGTACAAGGTAAATCAGAAGATTTCACCAAATACATTGCGAGGAATTCATTGAATCTAACCCCAGTAACGCCGATGCCAAATTAATATTAGGGGCATGTCAATGCTGAGTGTTTGTTAGATTTATTGAATAAGGCATTTACCCTAGGTTCTATTAGAATCTAGGGTGAATGCAAATGGTTTCAGTGATAGTAGCATAGTCTGATCAAATCTAAAGAAATGGAGTAAGCAATATGAAAAGTGATATCGAAATTGCACAAGCAGCAAAAATGAGACCTATTACAGAGATTGCTCAAAAACTGGATTTACTAGAGGATGACATTGAAACGTATGGTAAGTATAAAGCTAAAGTTAGTCTGAATGTTTGGAATCGCTTAAAAGATAAGCCGAATGGAAAGCTCATCTTGG
>JAUZPJ010000485.1 GCA_030706025.1 Bacillota bacterium
AACTCCGCTAACTAGCGGTTAATATAAAGGTTTTTTCTTTTCTTTCCTCCTCCACTTACCCCTCCAAATGAGGGGATATTTTTTTACTTTTAATATGTAGTGCCGCAAGATTTCAAATATTTACCAGTGTAATCCTTGATTCATTGGTATAATAGTGTTGCTATGTTTGCAAGAATTAAAGCTATTGATTTTCTCGATGAAAATAAAGACGTCATCGAAGAACAGCTATATTACAGCATACCGATCTCTTCAGCGGGCAACTTGATTTAGTGTTTTTCGATACAACGAGTACCTATGTTGAAGGCGATGCAGGAGCCTTCGATCTCCTGGATTACGGCGCTGGCGTTGAACGAATTGGGTGCGCAAGCCCAGGCATGTATATATTCATTTCAATATTTTGAGAATATAAGCTAATTAAGTCGTAAAAAATAAACTAATCACAGTTAATTCACGTAAGAAGGTATGAAAACAATTAAAAGCAAATCAAAACGTTAGGAAGAATAAAATATATGTCAACTAGTATCAATAATTCGAAGAAGAAAAATATTACTATTATCACCATTATCCAAAATGTTATCGGTGCATCTTTAGCTTGGGAATTATCTAAGATTGCCGGGTCAAGTCATCCTTTTCTAGCTCCTCTTGCAGTGATAATATGTTTACATGCAACTCTGGATGAATCCATTCTGCACGGGTACCGGAGAATAATTGGTACGTTTTTAGGCGCATTCACGACTGGTTTTATTGCTCCTTATATAGGAAGCAACGCTTGGAGTATCGGACTTGGTGTTTTATTAGGGATGGGAATGGCCAAGCTGTTGGCTTTAAGCAATGAGGTTGGAAATCATGCAGCAATAGGTGCTCTTCTGATTTTGGCACTCGATAATAATGGGGGATATACTATAGATCGAGTCAGAGATACCATAATTGGTGTACTTATAGCCATATTAGTAAAATGGGTTGTTGATACTATGATCCACAGAATTTCGCCAGTTTTTCGGAAAAGAGCTTGATATGAAACTCCTCATCCTTAATAATCCGGGCCAGAAGGGCTTGAATAAAGGGATCCTGAATCATTTGGATATGGGCCTGATACTGGTGGATGGCATCGTGTTCGGATTGGATATCCGCACGTAGCTGTGCACACGGGTCGAAGTTGTGATAAGCGATATATTGAGGGGTCCAGGGCTGTTGTCTGTCGTCGTAATAGCAGGGTGATGCGCCTAAGTGGATGATTATTTCCCCTAACATTTCCAGATGAAGCATCTCAACAATGCTAATCCCTTCTTCAAGGTCGGATACTTCCTGCCAGGAAGGGATTGATTCCATCTCCATATGGTGATGAATATACTGCATGATGGCTGTTGTCTCGCTCACTTTTCCGGCATAATCGTCTAATATGAGTTGAGCATAGTAGGGATTTTTACCGGCAACACGTCTTTCAGGGTAAGGATCCGGCAGACGATATTGATTAGGTAATTGCGAACAACTGCTTAGGGGTATGTTAATTATTTGCCCGGGAGAACTGTGCTCGGGGTTAGCAATCTGAGGATTGGCTCTTATCAGTTCATTTAGGGGTATATTATATTTTTGCGCTATTAAATAGAACGAATCTCCGGGTTGGATGGTGTAAAGAGAAGAATGATGATGATTCGATTTTGAACTTTTAGGGTTGTTTTTAGATAACACCGCTTTTACAGCTCTTTTTATTTCTTCGTAGCTGGTACATCTACAAAGATTAGATTGTAACCACTCTTGAATGACTTCGTCATTTGCATCCGGGTGGATTTTTGATAATGCATAACAATTCATGATAAATCCAGAGGTACAATAGCCGCATTGAAAAGCCCAGTTTTCTATAAAAGACTTTTGAATAGGAGTATCTTTAAGCCCTTCGATTGTCGTTATCTTGTGCCCTATTGCTTCAACGGCGAGCATAAGACATGATTTAACAGGCCATCCGTCTACAAGAACTGTACAGGCTCCACAATCTCCATTCTCACAACCTGGTTTGGCACCTATAAGACCAAGGGAATCACGCAGTACGTAAAGCAGAGTA
>JAUZPJ010000486.1 GCA_030706025.1 Bacillota bacterium
CTTCCTCTTTTCTTAGGAGTGAAATCATAGCGATTAGAACTAACAAATCAAGCAATCCTAAAGAAGTCTTATAAAGTGGAGGAGAAAAGTTTGAAAATGAAACTAGGGAAAACGGGGAAAAGAGGTATAATCCTGCTCGCGGTGCTTGTAGTGGTGGTTTTCATTGCACGTGGATTTACGAGTAAGCCTAAAGCTGCAGTAGCGGAACAAAAATATATTCCTGTGCAGGTAGAAGTGGCTAGTAAGAAAACGCTTGTCAATACGGCGACCTTAAGTGGCAAGATTTCCTCAGATACGGATGTTTCGGTGATACCGAAGGTATCGGGTAAGGTTTTGTCGGTTGCCGTTAAAGTGGGGGACAGTGTTAGTAAGGGAGCAGTTCTTTTCTCTCTTGACCCCTCTGATATTCAGAAACAAGTCGATAACGCTAATGCCACGCTCCAGTTGGCCAATGCGAGCTATCAGAAGAGTAAAGAACAATGGGATACGGGAAAAGCATCCCTCGAACGAACGAAGGCTGTCGCAGCGGACAAGATCGCTAATGCTCAAAAGGATTTGGCCAATACGAAGGCTCTTTATGAGGCGGGCGCTGTGGCGAAAGTTCAACTCGACCAAGCAGAAGTTGGGTTGAAGGAGCTCGAATCTACATATGCCAATCAGATTGAACAATTGGAGATACAGGCCTCGGATAGCACCCTTCAGTTGGCCCAAGCACAGCTCAACCAAGCAAAAGTGGGGTATAATCAGGCTTTAGATGCCTTAAATAATGCCGAAGTGACTGCTCCAGTGGATGGGGTTGTCTCCCAGGTTAATGTCACAGTTGGAAATATGGCTTCAACTGCTCAAGCTGGGGTTAGCCTCACGGACATTAGTAATGTCTATAGCACTCTCAGCGTGGCAGAAAATATCGTGAATCACTTGGCTAAGGATAAACCAGTTAAGGTCACAGTTGCTTCGGTCTCAGAAAAGAGTTTTTCGGGTAAGATCGATAATATCAGCCCTTCGGCAGATCCGAAAACCCAGCTATATCCTATTAAAATTTCAATGCAGAATCCAGATGGACTAATCAAGCCAGGTATGTTTGCTAAGGCTGAACTGACGACTGAGGAAAAACCGGATGTTTTAGCCGTTAAAAGTGAGGCGGTTGTTCTCAAAAATGGTAAGACCATTGTTTATCTGGTACAAGGAGACAAAGCTGTCCCCAAGGAAGTCGCCACGGGCCTTGACACCGGGGTAGAAATCGAAATTCTCAAAGGCTTAAACATAAACGACAAGGTGATTGTCAAAGGGCAAACCTTAGTTGATGAGGGGAGCACAGTGAAGATTGTGGGAGGGGAAGCGTCTTGAAGTTAGCGGAGGTATCCGTCAAGCGCCCGGTCACCATCATCATGGTGATGCTGATCATCATCCTCTTAGGGGGCATTTCCCTTTCTCGTTTGCCCGTCGATCTCTTGCCAAAAATGGATATTCCAGTTGCTATTGTAGTTACAGAGTATACAGGGGTGGGCCCCCAGGAAATCGAGAAAATTATTACGAATCCCCTTGAAGGGGCTGTTTCCACAACGGAAAATATTGATAAGGTTAACTCCACAACCACGGATGGTCGTTCGATTGTCATTGCTCAGTTCAAAAATGGAACGGACATGAACTTTGCGACTCTCCAAATGCGGGAAAAGATAGACCTCGTTAAGCGCACCTTTCCTTCGGACGTAGGGGCACCTATGGTCATGAAAATTGATTTGGGAACGATGCCTGTTGTTCAATTGTCTCTTTCCGCCAAAGATGCCGATCTCGCTAAATTGCAGGCCATTGCTGAGGACACACTCAAACCCCAGCTTGAGCGTGTCGCGGGGGCCGCTTCGGTCACGGTTGCCGGTGGGTATGACAATCAGGTGGAGATTCAAACCCATCAGGAGAAAATGAAAGGGTACGGGCTTACAATTGATTCCTTAGCTAAGATTATTGGAGCGGAAAATCTAAATTCTCCTGGAGGTCAAGTCCAGAAAGGAAACCAAAAGTTAACGATTCGGACAACCGGAGAGTTTCAATC
>JAUZPJ010000487.1 GCA_030706025.1 Bacillota bacterium
GGCATCGCGTATATTAGGTTTTCTGCGTGAATCACTAATGGCGGGTTTCTTTGGTCAAGGTCCTACAACGGATGCCTATAATACGGCATTTGTTCTCCCGGATTTATTATATTGGTTACTCGTAGGTGGAGTTTTAAGTGCTGCTTTTATTCCTGTCCTTTCCGAATATATTGCGAAGGGAAAAGAGGAAGAGGGTTGGCGTGTTGTCAGCTCGGTCGTTAATCTGATTTTTCTTACACTTGGTCTGTTGATCTTTATGGGACTTATTTTCACTCCCCAGTTTCTTCGACTGATGGTTCCGGGCTTTGTAAAGACAGGAAATATTGATCTTGCAACGAGTTTGACTCGGATTCTCTTGATCCAACCCTTATTTATGGCTTTAAGTGGGCTTACAATGGGAATCCTGAATTCCTATAAGATTTTTTGGCCTTCTGCATTAGGGACTGTGCTCTATAATGCCAGTGTTATTTTATTTGGAACAATTTTGGCAAATCCTGCCAAACCCAACAGCATTTCGGGATTTGCTTTTGGGGTCGTAGTGGGAGCGTTCGTCAGTTTTGCAGTTCAGATTCCTTCTTTAAGGAAAGTAGGGATTCGTTATTATCCGATTATTGACTGGCATGATCCTGGCGTCCGTCGGATCGGGGCTCTAGCTGTTCCCATTATCATTAGTTATTCCTTAAA
This sequence comes from Bacillota bacterium, assembly GCA_030706025.1. Taxonomy (GTDB): domain Bacteria; phylum Bacillota; class Desulfitobacteriia; order Desulfitobacteriales; family Desulfitobacteriaceae; genus Desulfosporosinus. Next base: position 685 of record JAUZPJ010000487.1, read on the forward strand.
CCAAATTCAAGTAGTGGTTAATAATAACTTTGGTTCATCTTTGATGCCGGGTAGTATTACGGCTGTTTGGTATTCTTACCGTCTTTTCCAGTTGCCGGTTGGAATTTTCGCTTTAGCTATTGCGGTGGCCACCTTTCCGACAATGACAGAACAGGCAGCTTTGAAACAATGGGATAAACTCCGCGCAACGATATCACAGGCCGTTCGCATGGTTATTTTTATTACTCTGCCGATTTCGGTCGGTATGATCGTTTTGCGCTATCCTCTGATACGCGTTTTGTTTCAACATGGGCATTTTAGTGCTCAGGACACCTTAATGACGGCTATTCCCTTGTTTTACTTTGCTCTTGGGATATCCTCGCAGTCCGTGATTCAGATTCTTCCCCGGGCTTTTTATGCACTTCAGGATACCTGGACCCCAGTTATCCTGGGTATTATTTCTATGGTTATTAATGTCGTGGCTATGGTTCTTCTAGTTCGACCTTTGGCTCACGGGGGATTGGCTTTTGCTACGACCATTGCTGCTTTTGCAAATATGTTATTACTGTTTCATGTATTACGGCGCCGTCTAGGACGAATTGATGGCTTGGCTATGTTTGGGACGACCTTAAAATCTTTGGTGGCATCCCTTATCATGGCGACAGTGATTTGGGCTTGGAGCGGCTGGTTGACTCCGTTGATTGGTGTTCGTACGATGGCTTCAGTTAGCATACTTATTACTGGAACAGTCATCGGAGCAGTGGTATTTGCTGGGACAGCCAAACTTCTGCGAATGGAAGAGTTTACACAAACGTTGGGTTTAGTAAACCGGAAGATTGGAAAACGATAAAGGACATTAATTCCAAATCTTGCGAAATCCCCTTTAAATCTGATATACTTATTGTTCAGAATGTATTCTTTATACGTCTCACTAAACGAATGACTTTTTTAATTACAGAAATGAGGGGGAAGACCTTGGCACAGGCTTCGCAACGTATCAGAAACTTTTCGATTATTGCGCATATCGATCATGGGAAATCAACCTTAGCCGATCGTTTGATTGAATATACGGGGGCCTTAAGCAAACGGGAAATGGAAGAGCAAGTGCTTGATTCCATGGATCTAGAGCGCGAACGCGGGATTACGATTAAACTCCAAGCCGTGCGTTTGAGTTATAAGGCTAAAGACGGAGAAGTTTATGAATTAAACTTAATTGATACGCCGGGTCACGTGGACTTCACATATGAAGTATCCCGTAGTTTAGCTGCTTGTGAAGGGGCATTACTTGTTGTTGATTCGGTTCAAGGAATTGAAGCACAAACGTTGGCTAATGTCTATTTAGCGCTGGA
>JAUZPJ010000488.1 GCA_030706025.1 Bacillota bacterium
CCGGTCCACATATCGGTGACATAGCCACTAAAATAGCCATAGGGAAGGTAGAAATAACCTTTATCTCCCCAAGTCGCTCCCCATGAATTTCGGCAAGTGACGTAGCCTTGGCCATTATACTTAGCATCATCATAACCGACGGCTAAGACAGCGTGGCCACCTAGGAATGGTTCCCAAAGTTTTGGAAGGGGGACAATTCCGTTCTTTGCCACTTGGTCGGATTCAAAACTTTGGTAGACCTTGATACCAATAACGACCGGATAGCCTTCAGCTAAGGCGGCTTTAAGCGTAGTCAAGTTTGTTACGCGGTGATATTCGGAGATTTTAAACTCTAATGCATCCTTGGTAGCTTTCTTAGGTGGTGTTTCCTTAAATTTTTTGATGTCATAAGGCCAATCTACTTCTGGGGCACATCCCATCTTTTGCAGGACTTTCATTCCATCACGTATAAAGGCCCCGGCATCTTCATCGACTGTGCCTTCTAGATTTCGTTCTTGCCAATAAAGCCACAAGCGGCTTAGCGGGGTGAGTTTACCAGCTCCAATCTCCCAGTATTCGCGTAAACCACTGGCAATCGCATTGGCCGTACAACTCCCCAACTCTCCTTGGTCAACGACTTGAGAACAACCGGACCGGAGGTCCACACTCTTTGGTAGGATCATTTCATTTTTATAGAGAGTTGCGCGAAATACTTTGTCACGTAAATCTTCATGATCGGGTTTTAGTTTATAGACTTTTTTAGCCATTTTTTCCCCTCGCAATTCATAATTAATTTATTAGCGTCGAACTTTGCTGAGTCGCGGCGCAGTGTAAATATAATGTATAGTACGGAGGGTCGTCCTAAATGGTGCATCAAGTTAGGGATGGTTATCCAATAGAAAAATACAGATGTGACTTTTCTCACACCAAATCAATCTTTATGATCACAGCAACAGCCTCTAAATTATATTAAACTAACCATGGTGATCATTGAGAAAGCAAACAAATTTTAAATAAAGAAGATTTGGGAGGAAATTTAAATGAGTATGTTTTGTTATCAGTGTCAGGAAGCTGCTAAAGGCACAGGTTGTACAATTGGAGGGGTCTGCGGAAAAACCGAAAATGTTGCTAACTTACAAGACCTTCTGATCTACACCTTAAAAGGGATCTCCGTTTATGCAGTTCAAGCCCGTACGCTAAATATCGTCCGTCCAGACGTTGATAAATTCATTATGGAAAGTCTCTTTAGTACAATTACAAATGCCAACTTCGATAAAAATCGTTTTGTAGAACGAATTCAAGAGGGGCTCTCCCTTCGTGAAGAACTTAAGCAAGCAATTATTAAGGCTGGCGGAACAATTCCAGCAGTCTTACATGATGCGGCAACTTGGACTGCTTCTGCGAATGAATTTGAAAAGAAAGCTGAACTTGTTGGTATATTAACGACTGAAAACGAAGATGTGCGTTCTTTACGACAACTGCTCACCTATGGATTAAAAGGGATGGCTGCTTATGCGGAGCATGCTTATACCCTAGCGTATAAAGACGATGGAATCTTTTCCTTTATTGAAAAGGCGTTAGCAGCCACTCTTGACGATTCACTCTCAGCGGATGCCCTTGTTGCCATAATCTTAGAGGCAGGAAAATACGGTGTTGACGTTATGGCCCTTTTGGATAAAGCCAACACCACGACCTACGGCAACCCTGAACTCACTAAAGTTAACATCGGAGTTAGAAACAACCCAGCTATTCTTGTCAGCGGACATGATTTGAAAGATCTTGAAGAATTACTCGTGCAAACCCAAGGAACTGGCGTAGATGTCTATACTCATGGCGAGATGCTTCCCGCCCACTACTATCCGGCCTTTAAGAAATACGACAACTTTGTTGGGAACTATGGAAATGCTTGGTATAAACAAGACAAGGAATTCGACTCCTTCAATGGACCAATTTTCCTTACCACTAACTGCCTCGTTCCTCCAAAAGATTCTTATAAAGATCG
>JAUZPJ010000489.1 GCA_030706025.1 Bacillota bacterium
ATCAGGGATTTTCGGTTAGCTTTTAGTTCCCTTAACATAACATTCATAATCAGACCTCCTTGTATAGTCAGCCCGAAAGCAGCTCAACTCACAGGTTGGATATCTTTCTTAGAATAAATTGCGTAGCTTAACGAAATCGCGACAACTACTATGGCCGCGCCTGTGAGAAGGTACGGTGTGTCAAAGCTTGCGTATTTCATGATGTAGGATATATCGAAGTATTTAAAAGGAGAAATAAAACGCTCCATATCGTTCGTGCCTGTTGCTATGAGCGCACCCATTATGTAAAACCCAAAAACAGAGCCAAGCGAGATTGGGAGTACGGATTTCAACTTGATAAAGAACACCGAAATGAGTACTCCTATCGCAAGGAACATCATCTGAATAAAGAACAAGGTCAGGTTAATTAACAAGAATAACTTTACGCTATAGTCTTCATTTTTCACAATGGAGGCCAACATAAAAGCCGCAGCATAATAGAACACATTGGTACTTAAAAGCATTGTAACAGCGGCTAGAAGCTTTGCACTGACTATGGCCGGGCGTGAAACGGGCTTGACCAAAAGAAAATCTGCTGTCCGCTCCCGCACTTCCCTTGACAGGATCGAAACCCCGAAATTCATGGCTTGAATAGCCCCGCATAGCGTGATCAATGAAAATACCATCGAATAGAAGCCTAGTAGTGAAGTGATATTATTAAGTGAGATGCCCAGAGCTGCCCTAACGGGAGCAGGATAACCACTAAGTAATTGTGTAAAATCTGCCGCATCCGCCGCAATGCTAGGATAAATCGAAAAATAAAGTGCTGCTACCGCAATCATGGTGCAAGTCCAAATGATCGTCGATTTTCTTAGAGACATAAGCTCATGGAGATACATATTCATAGCGTTTAGTTCTCCTTTGTATAGTAATGCATAAAAATCTCCTCAAGCTCTGGCTCAACAATAAGTAGGTTGGAGATGCTTATTTCCGAAAGCTTTTTAAGGACCCTATTGATATCTCCTTTAAATAAGAATCTTATAGATGGGCCTTTGATTTCAAGGTTGCTCACGCCTGGCATTGTGAAAAACGATTTATCGATCTTCTGGTCCGACTCGACCTTAATCATCTTGTAATTGTTTTCCCTGAGATCACTCATTTTTTCCAACTTTATGACCTTTCCATCTTTGATGAAAGCAACGCGGCTGCACATCCGTTGCACCTCGCTCAAAATGTGTGAGGAGAAAAATACAGTCGCGCCCTTTTTATTTTCTGACTCGATCAGCCCAAAGAATTTATGCTGCATTAATGGGTCAAGCCCACTCGTGGGCTCATCAAGAATAATCAGTTTAGGCTCGTGGAGTAACCCCTGAACAATACCAACCTTCTTTTTGTTGCCGAAGGAGAGGTTTTCAATCTTCTTATTCAAATCAAGATCCATTATTTCAGCAAGTTCTTTCATCCGGTTTGTGCAGTCCTTTTCGTAGAAGCTAGCAGAATATTTGAGCAGATCAATGACCTTCATGTTATCGTAGTAAAACACCTCGGAAGGCAGGTATCCAACTTCTTTTTTAACTTCCGGGTGCTCAATGCAGTTTTTCCCAAAGATAGTGGCACTGCCGCTTGTGGGATAGATAAGCCCGAGTAGTGTTCTGATTGTTGTGGATTTTCCTGCACCATTAGGCCCAATAAATCCGAAGATTTCCCCCTCCTCGACATTAAGGTTAACGTTGACAACACCTCTGGACTTATCGTAATTCTTGGTTAGATTTTTGAGTTCGATGACACTCATTAAAAGTATCCCCTAAAAAAGTCAAGCTTGTATCTTCTGTACCGGCTTGGCTTCGATTAAATACTTTGTCAATATTATTTTCTCTCAGGCCTAATAGAATTATCCAATAAACGTAACCCCTTCCATGTATGAAGCCTTGAGTCCTCCAACCATGTTTTCATCTACATGAATACTTGCTACCATAAAAGTACCCGTTA
>JAUZPJ010000049.1 GCA_030706025.1 Bacillota bacterium
GTGTTTGTGTTGGGGGATAATCGGCGCGAGAGTGAAGATTCGCGCGAGTGGGGTCTGCTTCCTAAGGGATATCTTTTAGGAAAGGCTTTCTTGATATATTATCCCTTTCAACGATTTAAATTCTTTTAATCAGATATCCTACAGATATCTTAAAAACTCGTTAGCAATGGCAATTATTGTTATTTCTTAATTATTTTTTAGAAGGGTAAAGTGGACTTTTAATGACTATTCAATGGTTTCCCGGGCACATGGCTAAAACAAGACGAATTTTAACGGAGCAAATTCGGTGGGTAGATGTTGTTTTGGAACTAGCTGATGCCCGAATTCCGGTTAGCAGCCGCAATCCAATGCTCCTCAAACTCTTAGGCAACAAACCAAGATTGGTACTGTTGAATAAGGCAGATTTGTCGGATTCTGTTTGGACATCTAAATGGATTTCCTACTTAAAAAAGACAACCCCGGCGTTTTCAGTGAGTGCAACCACTGGTGTTGGAATTAAACAGATCGTACCAGAACTTGAAAGAATGGTTTTGGCTAAACAACGAAGGCAGGCTGAAAAGGGCATTCGGCAACAGTCGATAAAGGTGATGATTGTCGGTATTCCCAATATAGGCAAGTCCTCCCTGATTAATCAATTGACGGGCGGAGCCCAAGCTAAAGTGGGCAACAAACCAGGTGTGACCCGAGGAAATCAATGGGTCAGGATTCATGAACGAGTAGAACTTTTAGATACTCCGGGAATGTTATGGCCTAAGTTTGAGGAAATTGATGTTGGGCGAAAATTGGCTGCTCTTGGCGCGATAAAAGATGACGTGTTTGATATAGAAGAATTATCAACTTGGGTCATTGATTGGCTAAGGCAACACTCGCCACATTCCTTACAGCGTTATCAAGCCTCGGAATCTGAGGTTACACTGGAGGGTTTAGGACGAAAACGTGGTTGCTTGGTTCACGGCGGACAGGTCGATACACTAAAAGCTGCTCAAATTTTCCTGCGCGAACTGCGCATGGGACAACTCGGCCCAATAACAATGGATTATCTTCCTGAATAACCTTAGTAAGTTTAGTTTATTCTGTATAGTTAAACTTAATCTCTAAAAAAAGGAAATTGCTAGTTTATGTCGAAGACAGAATAGGGAGAGAAGAGGAGAAAAGCGTGCTGCCGTTATCGCAGATGAATATTCGAGAAGTTGAAGAAGCATTGTATAAAGATCCTTCTCCAGAAATGCTCTTTGCGTGTCAGAATGATGCGCGTCAAGGAGTCCGAAGGCTTGCTTTGCGTCTAGTTAAGGATCAGCAAGCACAAGCAAAGGAACAAGCACGTATTGAGCTATTGCTTGTGGAAGAAAAAAAGCTATGGAAAAAGGGATATATGTTCTTGGCAGGAATTGACGAGGCTGGGCGAGGACCTTTAGCTGGGCCAGTTGTTGCTGCTGCCTGCATTCTACCTGCATTATTTGATTTACCCGGTCTTAATGATTCTAAATTATTAACAGAAAGCAAGCGAGAGAAACTTTATAATCAGATTCGTGCTCAAGCCATTGATTTCGCGATCGGAAGTGCTGAACCAGCTGAGATCGACGCCTTAAATATTTTGCAAGCGACGAAGCTCGCCATGAAGCGCGCGATCGAGGGAATGACCGTTCGTCCACATTTTTTACTGATTGATGCAGTTGAACTTTCAGCTGTGAATTTGCCGCAGCTCCCTTTAGTGGGTGGAGATCATTTAAGTGCCAGTATCGCAGCTGCTTCGATCTTGGCCAAAGTGACTCGTGACCGATTGATGGTCGAACTAAATGCCCTTTACCCGGAATATTCTTTTTCCAAAAATAAAGGGTATGGTACTAGTGAACATATGAAAGTTTTGCGGCGTTTAGGACCATGCCCTCTTCATCGCAGGAGCTTTGCTCCAGTGAAACAAGGGTATACCCCTATTTATGAAGAAGGTTTATAACGCCGCTCTAGGCTAAATTTATGGACTGCCTCTAGGGGACCTTAAATTTAGTTTAAATAAAACCTAGAATTTTAGGGAAAGGAGGTTAGGAGGATGCCTGATAATAATTTTGCGGCAGTGGGAGTATTTCTTGTTGGTGCGATCGCCGTTTCGATCATCATGATGATCATGCCTAAGTTATTGGCACCTAACAAGCCGCACAAAGAAAAGTTGACGACTTACGAATGTGGTAATGAGACCATAGGACGAACATGGCTTGGATTTAAAAGTAATTATTTCATGTATGCATTAGTATTTGCCGCCTTCGATGTTGAAACAGTTTTCTTGTATCCGTGGGCGCTCACATTCCAAAAGCTTGGAACATTCGCCTTTGTGGAAATGTTCATCTTTATTCTCATTCTCTTGGTCGGCTTCTGGTATGCTTGGAAGGAAGGTGCTTTAGAATGGATGTAGCCTCAGAAAAACGGCTTCGCGAGGACGAGTCGTTAATGCAAAAAAATGTTTTAGTCACTAATATTGATAAACTTCTAAACTGGGCTCGCGGGCATTCCTTCTGGCCAGTAACGTTTGGTTTAGCTTGCTGCGCGATCGAAATGATGGCCACAGGTGGACCGCGCTATGACATTTCTAGATTTGGCTGGGAGGTTTTTCGTGCGTCCCCTCGTCAAGCGGACGTAATGATTGTAGCTGGAACTTGTACTCGTAAGATGGCACCACTGTTGCGTCGTATTTATGACCAAATGCCTGAACCGAAATGGGTCATTGCAATGGGCAGTTGTGCAAATGCGGGGGGGCCTTTTGTAGATTCCTATTCCATGCTGGCAGGTGTAGATAAGGTAGTTCCTGTGGATGTTTATATCCCTGGCTGTCCACCACGGCCGGAATCATTGCTCTATGGGCTTTTGCAACTCCAATACAAAGTTTCCAATCCCGCAAAGGTGAGGTTAATGAGAAATGGAAAATAATGTTTTGAGACAACGGGTTGAAGAACTTGCAACCCGTGTCAATGGTGAGGTAGAAGAGAGTGTAGGGGCAATTATATTAAAAGTTAAGGCACCATATATCATTGAAACTCTAACTGGGGCTAAAAACTTCCCCGATGCACCATGTGACTTTCTGCACGATCTGTGTGGATTAGACCTTGTCGATCATTTGGAAGTCGTTTACCAATTGTCAAGTCTCAGTGGGTCACAGTGTTTACGAGTGAAGGCGATCGTTGAGCGTGAAAATCCAGTCATCGATTCTGCGACTCGTATTTGGCAAGGCGCGAACTTCCTTGAACGCGAGGCCTATGATATGTTCGGAATAACATTTAAAGGGCATCCTAATCTTAAACGGATTTATATGTGGGATGATTTTGAAGGATATCCGCTGCGCAAAGACTATGTGATAGAACCCATTGAGGAACGCAATAAAGTACGGCAGCGCATTGAAGGGGAATAGGGGGGAAAACCATGGCTGTTGAAAATACACAAGAACTCCTCTTGAACATGGGCCCCCAGCACCCGAGTATGCACGGTGTGTTTCGTATGGTGGTCAATCTAGAGGGTGAAACAGTTACAAAAATTGATCCAAAATTAGGGTATCTTCATCGAGGATTGGAGAAACTAGCGGAAAGCAGAACCTATTCGCAGTTTATTCCATATACGGATCGTTTGGATTACTTGGCATCTCCGCATAACAATTGGGCTTATGTTCAAACTGTAGAGAAACTTATGGGCGTTGAAATACCCGAAAGGGCGGAATACCTCCGAGTTATTTTCGGAGAACTTGCTCGAATTGCCAGCCATCAAGTTATGATTGCCAGTACTGCACTCGATATTGCTGGATGGACGGCTTGGTCTTATGCTTTTCGTGATCGCGAACGTATCCTAGATATGTATGAGATGACTGCAGGAAGTCGGTTGACAGTTAATATCATGCGTATAGGGGGAATTAGCGCAGAACCCCCAGCAGAGTTTTGGCCTGCTTTAAAAGCGTTTCTTGATGATACCCCCGAGATGCTTGAAGAGTACTACGGTATCTTCTTGGGAAATGAGATTACTCAAGGTCGGTTGAAGAACATCGGTATTTTATCTAAAGAACTCGCGGAAAACCTCTCTATTACTGGTCCAGTATTACGGGCGTCAGGTGTTAATTATGACGTGCGTAAAGCGGCTCCCTACAGCATCTATGACCGGTTTGATTTTAACGTACCAGTTCGCACAGGGTGCGACAGCTATGATCGTACTTTAATTCGGATGGACGAGATTGTTGAAAGTATTAAGATTATTAAACAAGCAGTGCGTGATATTCCGGAAGGTCCGATTATGGCCAAGGTGCCTAAAGTTATAAAACCCCCGGTTGGGGAAGTATATCACCGTGTAGAAAACCCCAAAGGAGAACTGGGATTCTATATCGTAAGTGATGGAACAACTAAGCCGTCTCGCGTGCGTATTCGACCGGGTACATTCATTAACATTCAGATGCTCCCAATCGTAGCTTTGGGATGGAAAATCCAAGATGTTGTTGCGATTTTTGCGACATTGGACGCTGTATTGGGTGAAGTCGATAAGTAACTAAATTCCAAAGAGGGGAGAATAAGATGGAGACTTTAAATAATCTATTTCTGATTATTGCGGCTGCCATCCGTAGTCTTTTTGCGGATCCCCACTCAGTTTGGGCTAATTTAACCATGGATGTTATCAATTTCATCATCGTGGTTGTCATTATTGTGCTGGCTGCTCTGATTTTAATTTTACTTGAACGTAAAATTGCAGGTTGGACGTCACAAAGGACAGGCCCTAATCGTCTTGGTCCGCGCGGATGGTTCCAGACTATAGCAGACGCCTTAAAACTCATGGGGAAAGAAGATATTACTCCTGCCGGCGCCGATAAGTTCATCTTTAAAGTTGCGCCAATGATTGTCTTCTCACTTCCAATGATGACCTTAGCAGTCATCCCTTATGGAAATGGTATGGCGCCCATTAATCTTGATTTAGGAATTTTTTATTTTCTAGCAATCTCTGCTATTTCAACAGTGGCCTTTTTAATGGCAGGTTGGGGATCCAATAATAAATACTCTTTGCTAGGCGGAATGCGGGCCGTTGCCCAAATGATCAGTTATGAAATCCCCTTGCTTTTCTCTTTGCTTGGGGTTGTCATGATTACGCAATCGTTTAATTTAGGGACCATCGTTGAAGCGCAAAAAACGATACCCTTCATCATCCTGCAACCTTTGGCATTCGTAATTTACATTATTGCTGGCTTGGCAGAAGTCAACCGTGCACCATTTGACTTAGTTGAGGCAGATCAAGAGGTTGTTGCCGGTCCGTTTACAGAGTACACGGGACTCCGCTGGGGTTTGTTTTTCCTTGGCGAGTACGGAAATATGACAGCAGTGTCAGCTCTCGCTGCTACCGTGTTTCTTGGCGGTTGGCAAGGTCCGATGTTCTTGCCCGGTTGGGTTTGGTTCTGGTTAAAAGTGGGGATTATTATTTTCTTTATGATGTGGGTTCGTTGGACTTTCCCCAGAATTCGTGTCGATCATCTGATGCACCTTGCATGGAAAGTTTTGTTACCGCTTTCAATCTTAAACATCTTTTTAACGGGTTTTGGAATCTACATCTATCGATTCGTGATGGGAGGGTGACAGAGTGTTTGGTAAAGGCTTACTAACAGGATTAGGCATTACGTTCAAACGCATGGTCGGTCCAAATATCACGGAGTTTTACCCAGAGGTGAAACCCAATCTTCCGACCAGAGTGCGAAGTTCCATGGGGCTGCAACCTGACAAGTGTATATCTTGTAACATGTGTGCAATGGCCTGTCCCAACTCAGTCATCAAATTGACGAGTGAAAAGAATGAAAATAATAAAAAGGTTCTAAAGTCATATCATATGGATGTTGGTCGGTGTTTATTCTGTGGTATGTGCACAGAAGCTTGTCCGACCAAGGCCTTATCGGTAACTCAGGAATATGAAAACGCTGTCTTTGAGCCAGAAGATATGCAATGGGATATGATTAAACGAGCTGAGCGTAAAGGGAAGGTGGGGTAAGCGTGGGCACTATCGTTTTCTTTATCTTTGCAATCTTGACTATTGCAGCTGCATGGGGTGTTGTCACATCCAAGAACATTGTGCATAGTGCGCTCTATCTTGCACTTTCCTTTTCAGGAGTTGCTGTACTTTATATCCTAATGAATGCTGATTTTTTGGCGGCTGTTCAGTTGCTGGTCTATACAGGAGCCGTAGCTATTATGGTAGTTTTTGCGGTTATGTTGACTTTGCGTGGTGAAGTACAGGAGAGCAGTCTTGAAAATCGTAGCTGGGGTTGGGGTGCAATCGTTGCCTCATTAGTGTTTGTTGTGATTGCTCTAGTCGTTCTTGGAAATACTGACTGGAGAGTTTTACCAACCGAGTGGACAAGTGGCGGCTCAGCCGCTGATTTATCACTTCTTTTGTTAACTCAATTTATGGTTCCCTTTGAGGCAGCAGCTGTTTTGCTCACCGTAGCTTTAGTTGGAGCTGTGATTTTGGCGAAGGGAGTGAAAAGAGCACATGAACTTAAGTAATCTAAGTAATTTAAGTGTAGGGCTTTCCACGTACCTTTTAGTTGGGGCTATGCTCTTTTGTTTGGGACTCTACGGGGTATTTGCTAAGAAGAATATTGTGGCGATTCTCATGTCAATTGAGCTAATGCTTAACGCCGTTAATATTAACTTCGTGGCCTTCAATCGATTCATTTGGAATCAAAAAATCGATATTCACTATGTTCTCACTGGGCATGTGGCTGCACTGTTTGTTATAGTAGTGGCTGCAGCAGAAGTGGCTGTCGGACTTGCTTTAGTTATTGCAATTTACCGTAACCGTCAATCGACAAATGTCGATGAATTTAATTGGTTGAAGTGGTAAGAGAGACTATGGAGAAGGTAGGTGTTCAAGGAAATGCATGATCTCTTTCAGTGGGCATGGTTAATTCCTATTTTGCCCTTCCTGTCGTTTCTACTCATCGCCTTTGTTACGAAACGATCCAAAGGACTGTCTTCCACAGTTTCGATTCTTGCGATTCTTACCGCTCTGGGTATCGCTATTTCAATAGGCATAGGCGTTATTCAGTCGGGAGCAGAAATAGTGGAAAATCCTGCAATCGTGAACGTGAATTGGCTTAACATTATGGGCTTAAAGATTAATTTTGGTACTGTTATAGATCCTCTAAGTGCCATGATGTTGTTTGTTGTGACTTTGGTAGCCTCTATGGTACAGATTTATTCATTAGGTTATATGCATGGAGACAAGGGGTGGTCGCGTTATTATGCGTACCAATCTCTGTTTGCCTCAGCTATGTTGGGAATGGTTCTCGCAACCAACTTATTGCAACTCTTTATTTTCTGGGAATTGGTGGGCTTGTGTTCCTATCTGCTCATTGGTTTTTGGTTCTTCAAAGTATCTGCACGGGAAGCAGCGAAAAAGGCATTTATTACAACCCGTGTAGGGGACTTTGGGTTGCTTTTAGGAATACTTTTTCTCTATCACAGATTCGGAACACTCGATTTTGTCGCTCTCTCCGCTGCATTGAGCACGAATTTGCAGAATGTGGCTGTTGCTGGAACAGTGGGATATGTGACGGTCATGGCATTCCTAGTCTTTATGGGACCGTTGGGTAAGTCGGGGCAATTCCCCCTTCATGTTTGGTTGCCTGATGCCATGGAAGGTCCGACGCCAGTCAGCGCCCTGATCCACGCTGCAACAATGGTTGTTGCCGGAGTTTATTTAGTGGCACGGATGTATTTCCTTTTTGATGCTTCTCCGGCTGTACTTCAGTTTATTGCAGGAGTGGGTGCTTTTACGGCCATCTTCGCGGCATCCATCGCGATAGCGCAAGATGACATAAAACGTATTCTGGCCTATTCAACCTTAAGCCAACTGGGCTACATGATGTTTGCTCTCGGTGTTGGTTCATATTCCGGATCAATGTTCCACTTAATGACGCATGCCTTCTTTAAGGCTTTAATGTTCTTGGGTGCTGGTTCTGTTATTCATGCCATGCATGAAAAGCAAAATATTTGGGATATGGGTGGACTGTGGAAGAAAATGCCGATCACAGGTTGGACATTTTTCATCGGTGTTTTAGCAATCTCTGGAGTTCCACCGTTTGCTGGTTTCTGGTCGAAAGATGAGATTCTAGCCAACGCTTTGCTTAATGGGCATCCGGTAATTTATGCGGTGGGGCTGTTTACAGCATTCTTAACGGCCTTTTACATGAGCCGCTTATTCTTTGTAGCCTTTATGGGACCTGAAAAACCGGAAAATCATCCACATGAATCTCCCTGGGCTATGACTATTCCTTTGATAATTCTCGCTTTCTTTAGTGTTGTTGGCGGACTTGTTGCCTTGCCAGAGCATAACTTTGCTTTCTTTGTTCATTATGGTGAGTTCGAAGCAGAAGCAATGCATTGGGGTTTAGCTGGCATTTCCGTGATCGCGGGTCTGCTCGGCATTGGCTTGGCTTACACTATCTACGTCAAAAAGACGATTGCGGCGGAGAACATTGTTGCCCGTTTCCCAAGTGTATATAAAGTGCTCCAAAATAAATATTACGTTGATGAGTTCTATCTTTGGATCATTCACAACATTATGGACGGTGTGGCCAAGATACTCTACTGGTTTGATATCTTTGTCATCGACGGGATTATCAATGGAATTGCTTTTATTACGAGAGGAAGTGCTAAGACGCTCCGTAGGACGAGCACGGGTCAACTTCAAACCTATGCTATGGTGTTCTTCTTTGCGGTCGTCGTGCTTTATTTGGTCTTCGCCTTTGGGGAAGGTCAATTGCAGGCTCTTAACCCCTTAGCAACGCTAGGAGGTGTGAAATAATGTCTACACTACCAACAACGGGTTCACTACTTTTGCCCGCCATCTTGCTTTCACCTCTATTGGCTATGCTTATAATAGTATTTATCCCTAAAGAAGAGAAAAAGTTAATCAAAATCGTGGCAGCTGTTGGCACCTTTGTAGCAATGGTATTTTCACTCTATGTTTTCTTTGCTTACAATCGTTCCTTGGGTGGAATGCAGTTTACCTTGACAATACCTTGGGTTCCGGATATTGGCGTCAACATGGCATTTGGTGTGGACGGATTAAGTTTGCCTATGCTTCTCTTGACGAATCTAATTGGCTTTTGCTCCATCTATGCATCTTGGAATATGGAGAATCGTGCCAAGGAATTCTTTGTATTGCTCCTCATTTTAATCACGGGTGTTATGGGAACCTTTATAGCGCGTGACCTTTTCATCTTCTTCCTCTTTTATGAGATTGTGGTAATCCCAATTTATATCATGGTTATCATCTGGGGAAGTACAAAGCGGGTTTCGAAAGAATATGCCGGTATGAAATTGACGATTTACTTGCTCATTGGATCGGCATTCCTCCTGGTCGCATTGATTGCGCTTTACCTTGCTGCAGCAAGAAACGGTAATCCAACCTTTATGTTTGATCAGCTTGCAGCACGGCAGGAACTCTTTAGTCCTGCTTTCCAAAAAGTCGCTTTTGGATTAATGCTCTTTGGCTTTGGATCTCTCATCTCTATGTTCCCTTTCCACTCTTGGTCACCCGATGGTTATGCCGGAGCTCCGACTGCCGTCAGCATGATTCATGCAGGGGTACTAAAGAAGATTGGGGGCTACGGTTTAATTCGCTTGGGTGTCTATGTTCTTCCTATAGGTGCAAGTTTTTGGGCACCAGTGATTGCGGTTTTGGCAGTATGTAATGTGCTTTATGCAGCCTTCATTGCTCTGGCTCAAAAGGATCTCAAATATGTCATTGGATACTCATCTGTGAGCCACATGGGATATGTGCTCATTGCAATTGCGGCGATGAATCCAACCGCCATGAACGGTGTCGTAGCTATGATGTTTGCGCACGGAGTCATGTCTGCTTTATTCTTCTCGATGATTGGATTTATCTACGAGAAAACGCATACTCGCAATATTCCCGATCTAGGTGGGTTAGCTCATCAAATGCCGCGCTTAGCCATTGGTTTCATGATTGCGGGTTTAGCCTCTCTGGGGTTACCTGGTACCGTTAACTTCATTGCAGAATTTACGATTTTTATGGGTACAATAAAAGTTCTTCCTGTCCAGGCAATTCTAGGTATCGCAGGGATTATTTTTACCGCTGTTTATACATTAAGGGTAATTGCCAACGTTTTGTTCGGGCCGCGTCGTCCCGAATGGGATCATCTCAAAGACATTCGTGGACCTGAATTGATACCTTTGGTCGTATGTGGGTTTGTGATTTTCGTTGTAGGCATGTTCCCAAATATTCTCATGGGGTTGATTGATACTGGGGTTGTTTCCTCAGGCCTTGCCAAGGTACTGGAAACAGTGAGTCAGGCGAAGATGGGAGGGCTGTTCTGATGGTGGATTTCAATATCGCTGCAGTGCTCACACCTGAAGTTGCACTGACTGCACTGGCCTTGATTCTTTTGGCCATTGGACTTCTGATTCCGCCCGGTGCACGAAAAGGTATCATGCCGCTTACAGTTTTTTCGCTCCTGGGTGTTTTGGGTTATACATTGTATGACTTCTTCTATGGAGCTGGAGATTTATTTTTAGGCGGCATGTATATTCATGACCAATTTGCAGTTTACTTTAAAGTACTCTTCCTTGTGGCGGCTCTTCTAGTTGTACTCTCCTCTGGGGGGTATGTGCAGAAATTAGCGGAACAGAGCAGCAAATTTTATTCTCTAATTTTAACGGCGACTTTAGGAATGATGATTATGGCCGGTGCCGGCGAACTAATTACGATGTATGTCGGCTTGGAATTAATGACAATTTCCTTCTATATTCTTGTCGCTTATTTGCCTAATGATGCTCGTTCTTCCGAAGCTGGTGTCAAGTATCTTGTGCTAGGTGCTACTTCGTCTGCCGTTTTGCTCTACGGAATTAGTCTTATTTACGGCTTGACAGGCTCAACACAGCTTGCAGAAATAGCTGGTAAGCTTGCGTCAAACCTTTCACCAGCGTCTTTCTTAGCTACGGTTTTTGTGCTTGCGGGGTTAGGCTTTAAGATTTCTTTGGTTCCTTTTCATCTTTGGGCTCCAGACATTTATGAGGGAGCTCCTACTCCGGTTACTGCATTCTTGGCTATTGCATCTAAAGCAGCTGCATTTGCTGTTCTGGTTCGGGTTTACCTACTGACTATGAATAGTCAAGCATTTTCCGGGACCGGGTTAACACTGTTAGTTGTTTTGGCATCCTTAACCATGATCTTAGGTAACTTGATTGCGATTCCGCAAACCAACATCAAACGGCTACTGGCGTATTCAAGTATTGCCCAAGCAGGCTATTTGATGGTGGGTATCGTTGCAGAATCAGTAGCGGGTGTTAAAGGGGTTGTCTTCTATGCGATGATCTACGTATTCGCTAACATGGGTGCATTCGCTGTGGCTACACATGTGTCTGAGAAGCAAGATAGTGATCAGATTAAGGATTTTGCCGGCTTGATTCGACGCTCTCCCTTGGCCGCCGTTGTTATGACGGCATCCTTGCTTTCCTTGGCAGGGATTCCGCCGTTGGCTGGCTTCGTTGGAAAGTTTTATCTTTTCTCTGCTGTTATGGACTCGGGATTCACGGCCATTGCCTATATTGGATTCGTGATGAGTATGGTGTCCGTATACTATTATCTCTCCGTCGTCAAGGTAATGTTCCTAGGCGAGGGCGAGGGGCTGCCAGATATTCCGGTACATGGAGCGGTTAAATTCTCCATGGTGTTCTCCATGTTAATTACGATCGCAATCGGTCTCTATCCGACACCCTTAGCTCAGATGGCCATCGCAGCTGCGCAGAGCTTAATTAAGTAATCTTGTTAAATCAACTCCATATCAATATTGCTCTGATCTTAAAAAGAGGTTCTCAGTGTAAATGCTGGGAGCCTCTTTTGTTAAGTTAAAGGTTCATTTGTTGTGCTCGGGGAATTGGAAATGATATACTTTGGTGAGAGAGTTGGGGTGGTTCTGTGGAGGATAAACGACAATCCCTAGGAAAAGCCGGAGAGGAATTTGCTGCACGACTTTTGACAGAATCTGGCTTCAAA
>JAUZPJ010000490.1 GCA_030706025.1 Bacillota bacterium
CTGTGTCGAGCGTTTGGCAAAAGGCCAGATGCCAGCATGCGTTGAAGCCTCTAACGGGGGATTGATTTTTGGTGATTTGGATGATCCTAATTCAGAGGTTCGTAAAATTATTAGTACAAAGTACACGATCAGAAGAAAATCTGAGTTGGGAACACAACCGAGTGTTTACTACCTTGTAGGAGGTGGGGAAAATGCTTGAAAAGGCTCTGACAGGTAGTAAACGATACTGGACATGGATTATTATATTACTCGCAGTGATTGCAGTGGGCGTTACTGCCTATCTTAGACAGTATCAAGATGGTCTAGGACTAACCGGGATGAGTAGAGATGTCTCGTGGGGTTTGTATATCGCACAGTTTACATTTCTAGTCGGTGTAGCGGCTTCAGCTGTTATGCTCGTTACTCCTTACTACCTTCATGACTTTAAACGATTTGGTAAAATGGTTATCCTCGGTGAATTCCTAGCAATAGGCGCTGTGATCATGTGTGTCTTGTTCATCTTTGTAGATGTAGGACAGCCAATGCGAATTTTGAATGTTCTTCTCTATCCTCAGTTACACTCTGTTATGTTCTACGATATGTGCGTATTAGTTGGATATCTCACGATAAACCTTGTCGTAGGGTGGACTACTCTAGGTGCTGAACGAAAAGGACTACCTGCTCCAAAATGGGTTAGACCTATCATTTATCTTTCAATTCCTTGGGCGTTCAGCATTCATACAGTAACAGCTTTCTTATATGCTGGTCTTCCGGGTCGACACTTTTGGCTAACAGCGATCATGGCTGCACGCTTCCTTGCCTCCGCTTTTGCCGCGGGTCCTGCTTTACTCATTTTATTGGCTCTAATTGTACGTAAAGTCAGTAAGTTTGATCCGGATCCTGGCGTTGGAGCAATTCAATCTCTGGTCAAAATCATCCGCTATGCTATGATCGCAAATGTGTTTTTCTACATTTGCGAGGTTTTCACAGCCTTTTATGGTGGTTTACCAAACGAAACTGCACCTTTTAGGTATGTATTCGTCGGACTTGACGGGCATAATAGCCTAGTACCCTTTATGTGGACAGCAACAGTTCTTGCCTTTGTTGGAATTGGTTTATTGATTTTTCCAACACGTAAGAATAAAGTACTCTTGCCTATTGCCCTATTATCAATATTCCTTGCGAATTGGATTGATAAAGGAATTGTGCTCATTATCGCCGGATTTGTTCCAAATTCCTTTGAAAGAGTCGTCGAATATTTCCCAACGGGTAATGAAATTTCCATTGTACTCGGGATTTATGCTATTGGGGCACTGGTAATTACGGTTCTCTATAAGATTGCTATTTCAGTTAGGGAACAGAATCAAAATTAGATACGTTTTTGGTAATTGTTTGGGGAGACTTCGGTTTTCCAACTCAGACAATATCAAATTTTATAAACTCAAAAGGAGGAAGATTTAAATGGCTCAACTAGTAGTAGGAGATTTAACGGTAGAATTGGATGAAGACGGTTTCCTTGAGGATCATTCGGTATGGACTGAAGATGTTGCTCATGCTTTAGCGGCTACTGAGGAAATACCTGAGCTTACTGAAGAGCACTGGAAGTTGATCAACTACCTAAGGGATTATTATGATCAGTTTGGTGTTGCTCCTATGGTACGTAAAATGGTAAAAGATTCGGGTTATGACCAAAAGAAAATCTACGAATTGTTCCCGGCTGGACCTGGAAAGGGAGCTTGCAAAGTTGCAGGTCTACCTAAACCAACCGGTTGCGTGTAATTAACATTATTAGTGGCTATGTTAGGTTAAGTTATTATCCTGACAAAGATACTTAAGAATTAAGCCGATCACTCTTAGTGATCGGCTCCTTTCTTTTATTGACTGAAATGGCATCTACAAGTAGATACTTCAATGATGAGCAAAGTTCCAGTTAGTTTATTGAAGAAGGAATTCTAGGAATAGGTGTAGAAGATTAAGCATAATTCGA
>JAUZPJ010000491.1 GCA_030706025.1 Bacillota bacterium
TACTTGTCCCCAGTCTCTCCGCCCCAGCCTCGACAAGCTCAAGAGCAAACTCCCTAGTTCTTATTCCGCCCGAAGCTTTTACCTTAATATCTTCTCCAACCCAAGCTTTAAGATTGCGCACATCCTCAACAGTAGCCCCACCTCCGGCAAAGCCAGTTGAAGTTTTAATGTAATCCGCTCCTGAGCGTTTAACAATTTCGGCAGCCAGCTTTTTCTCATCTTCAGTAAGTAAACAAGTCTCGATAATAACCTTAATAATTAACCCACACTCACGAGCAGCTTCTACCACTCGAACAATATCCCGCTCAACGGCATCCCATTCTCCTGATTTTGCCCATCCAATATTTATAACCATATCCACTTCACTGCCACCATGAGCCTTAACCATGAAAACTTCTTGAACTTTAACTTCCGTGAACGTAGCCCCTAACGGGAAGCCCACAACCGCGGCAACCCCAATTCCTGTACCGCGCAAAATCTTAGCTGCCGTTTGCACATAAGTCGGATTGACACAAACCGTTGCAAATTTATGCTCTTGCGCCTGATGACAAAGTACCACGATATCTTTCTCAGTTGCCTGTGGTTTAAGTAATGTGTGATCCGTCATACCAGCGAGATTCATCTCACTCACCACGTTCCTTTCCATAACCGTAATTGCGTAAGCTATCAACTCGGTTGCGCCAATCTTTCTTCACTTTTACCCATAGTTCTAAAAACACCGGGCTGCCTAACAAAGCTTCAATATCCTTCCGGGCCAAGCTGCCAATCTCTTTCAGCTGCTTTCCTCCTGCCCCAATAATAATCCCCTTCTGAGAATCACGCTCCACAACGATCAAAGCCCGAACTTTAACCAATGTCTTCTTCTCTGTTACCTCTTCAACCACCACAGCGATTGAATGCGGGACCTCATCGCGCATCAGTTGAAGAACCTTTTCGCGAACCAATTCAGCCATGATAAACCGTTCGGGTTGATCAGTCACTTCATCTTCAGGATAATACATGGGTCCCTTAGAAAGGTGGCCAAAAATCACGTTCAACAATTCATCCGTATTTTCCCCAGTTTTTGCGGAAATGGGAACAATCGCTTTAAACTCAGCCAAAGCGGAAAACTGTTGGATTTTGCGCATTAACTGTTCCTTACTTAAAAGGTCAACCTTATTTAAAACCAGTACGCAGGGAGTCTGGGTCTGTTTGAGCATCTCAATAATAAACTCTTCACCAGGGCCATAGTCTGAAGAAAGATCCACCATGTAAAGAATCATGTCCACTTCGCGCATGGATTCCTTGGCAGCTCCAACCATATATTCTCCCAATTTATGTTTAGGCTTATGTATTCCTGGAGTATCCAAAAAAATAATTTGTCCTCGTTCCTCGGTCAGAATACACTGAATACGGTTACGAGTGGTCTGAGGCTTATCAGACATAATAAGGACTTTTTGACCTAATAAATGATTCAGCAACGTAGACTTTCCGGCATTCGGCCTTCCGATTACGGACACAAAACCAGATCTAAATTCCCCCGATTTCTTTGAAACCAACGATGAAGTCACTTCCCTATCTTATACTTTTTCAATTTTAATCATCCTATTAACAATACCATAACCTTAAGTTATCGCGTCTATTCAACGTTCTTACTAATACAATGTGTTGCACATCAAATGTGCTGCCCGCCCCAAAAGTTCCACCCCCGTTATTCCGTCTCCCCGTTCCTCGACCCTAGCCTAGGACGCAGTGTCACAGAGCGCGACGTCTTTACGTAAGCAGCCTAGCAAACTTCCGTTAAAGCGACCGACCCCAGACACGGGGCAGTGCACAAGGATGTGCACTGCCGCCATTGCGCCATGGACGGCGCATATGGTGGGAACCCCGCACCCCGAAGCCAGTCGCTTGAACGGCTAGTTTGCTCTGCGTCGTATGACCGAGCGCTGTGTCATGCAAGTACCGAACTGGTCCCCA
>JAUZPJ010000492.1 GCA_030706025.1 Bacillota bacterium
ATCTACTGCGAAAAATTGAAGAGCTAGAGGACCCAGAACTTATAACCGTAGCAACTGGTACGATGAATAAACCAGCCATAGAATTATATAGACGCTTAGAATTCGTGGCGCAAGAGGAACTGGAAGTAGCCCCGGGTATTTTGATTACTTGTTTCCAGAAGGTAAGTAAAAATAATAAGTTATAAATACTAAGTATGCGTGCTTTAGGTTATTTACAAGAAATTTGAATGCGAAGAGGGTTTATTCTAAAGTGTAAAGTGGTTCAATGGATTTTGAGATTTGAATTATATCACCAATGAATTTGAAAGGCATGTTAGTAAAGGGAGGACTTGAAAAATGGTTCACCAGGAATTATTGGCAATTGGGCGTAAAGCTAAGCTGGCAGCGCGCAAGTTGGCTTTTGCGAGTACTGAGTCGAAAAACAAGGCGTTATTAGCAATGTCCGAAGCACTTCTAAAAAATGAGCAGGATATCTTAAAGGCCAATCGGCTTGATGTTCAAGCGGCAGAGGAAAAAGGACTCAAAAAGAGTCTTGTTAATCGTTTAAGTCTAACGCCCGAGGGTATTTCGCAGATAAGTAACGCCCTTCAAGAAGTGGTCGCTTTACGTGATCCCGTCGGGGAAGGGGAGGTATGGACTCGACCTAATGGACTTCGCATTCAACAGACTCGCGTTCCACTTGGGGTTGTGGCGATGATCTATGAAGCAAGGCCTAATGTTACGGTTGATGCAGCGGCTTTATGCTTGAAATCAGGGAATGCTGTGATTCTAAGAGGGGGTTCCGAAGCTCTAGAAAGCAATAAAGTCCTGGGGAGAGTGATAGCGGAAGCCGCCGAGGGGAGCGGTTTGCCGTCCGGATGTATCCAACTCATCACTGAGACGAATCGGGAATGGGTCCAACAACTAATGCGCATGAATGAGTATGTCGATGTCATTATTCCGAGAGGAGGTGCTGGGCTGATCCAAACCGTCGTGCAAAACTCTACTGTACCGGTCATTGAGACAGGAACAGGGATGTGTCATGCTTTCGTTGATCGAGATGCAGATTACGAGAAAGCGATTCCCATTGTAATAAATGCCAAGACTCAAAATCCTGGTGTCTGCAACGCCTTGGAAACCCTTCTCGTGGATGAAGCGATCGCAGAAGGTTTTCTCTCGCGGATGGGACAAGAGTTACAAAACCGCCATGTTGAAATAAAAGGATGCCCAAAAACTTGTGCCCTATTGCCGTATGCACTTCCAGCTGGAGAGAAGGATTGGGTAGCGGAACATCTTGACCTAGTTTTAAGCGTCAAGGTTGTGGCCAATCTTGATGAAGCTCTTGATCACATTTATCAATACAGTACTAAGCATTCAGAAACCATTATCACCGAAAATTACTCTAAGGCACAACGGTTCTTGCGCGAAATCGATGCTGCTGCGGTCTACGTCAATGCTTCTACCCGTTTTACGGACGGAGGACGATTTGGTTTTGGAGCAGAAATTGGAATCAGTACTCAAAAGCTGCATGCCCGAGGACCGATGGGTTTAAGGGAACTAACCACGATTAAATATATGATCTGCGGAGACGGACAGATCGTAAAGTAACGATACCCCAGAAAAATAATCTAAGCTTATGTGCTAATAGGGCTCGGTTCGTAAGCAACGGCTAGGCAAAAAAATCAAAATGACTTACAATTAGAAAATACCTCGTGCATGGTAAAAGAAGACCAGGCATAAGCCTGGTCATAGACTGATTGTCTTAAAATATTACACCTAAGGCAATAAGGATTAAAACCGCAATTAAAATAATCGACACACCAATACCGACGCCGACGGGTGGACATACAGGGGGAGGGGGACAGCAACATTTAATCGGTCCAATGTGCGGCGGGGCACCAACAGGAGAAATATTTGGAAAATGACATCGTCCAAATCCGTACATAAAAAAACCTCCTCTTTAAAAT
>JAUZPJ010000493.1 GCA_030706025.1 Bacillota bacterium
AGACATGACCACTCCGACAGCGATAAAGAAGAGCGGTGCAACGATATGTAAAAAAGCTGAAATTTCCAAACCTCTTTGCACTCCGAAAATAGCAGGAATCGAGTGCAATCCTTCTTTACGGTCAAATTCTACATCCTGACAGGCATAAACAACATCAAAACCCGCAACCCAACTCATGACTCCGAGCCCTAAAAGAACCGGTGTCAAAGCCCAATGACCGTTAACTCCGATCCATGCTCCCGCTGGGGCTAAACCAAGCGAAATTCCTAAAACTAGATGGCAGGTCCAAGTGAACCGTTTTGTATAAGGATATAAGACGAGGAAAAATACAGCGATTGGCATCAACATCAATGCTAAGAGATTGAGTTTATACGCTGAATAACCGAGTAACAGGAATGAAAGCACAGTATATAGGTAAACTTCTTTCACCCGTAGTTGTCCTGCTGGTAGTGCCCTCTGGGCTGTTCTTGGATTACGAGCATCGATATGCCGGTCAATTACGCGATTTAAGGACATCGCCGCCGTTCTAGCACCTATCATAGCCAGTGTAATCCAAAGTAATTTTGAGGCAGGCGGTAGACCCTCCGCTGCCAAAAAGGCGCCCAAATAGGCAAAGGGCAGGGCAAAAAGTGTATGTTCAATTTTAATCATTTCGAAGAAAACTCTAAGCTTGTCCATAATCCACTCCGTTCGTTAGGATCCTTCCCCTAAAGGATTGTAATCGATGCTTAGCCGGTGTTCAAGGTAACGATACACTTCGCTGAGAGGCTGTAACTGAAGCTGTGATCCAACCGAGATTTCATTCAATATTTCGTTTGCCCGCAGAAGAATCGATTGCACCTCTGTCCTTCCCAAACTTTCCTTCCAAGCTCCCCACGCCAATCCAAGTTCACGTCCAAAAGCTTCAATTTTTTCTTGTAAGGGGAGTGAAACACCCGCAAGTTCCGCACTAAGTCGAGCCCCCAATTCCGTCAAAGAAGCACTCTCCATTTCGATAATTCTAAACCATTCATCCCTATTGAGTTTCTTACCTCGAGAAAGCCAACGAGCAATTCCCCCTTGACTCATTATCCCCATCACTTGAGCAAGAGGGTCTAGAAATGGCAACAATTTCTCACGGCAGAGGTCTAGGAAAAACTTTCCATATAATAAATCCCCAACCAACACAGGAAATTGTCGAAGTTCCTCCGCCAAATCGCTGTCATCCCTCATTAATTTATGAACCTGATTGGCCATAAATATAAATTGAATGATCCCTGCTAACGCCTCAGATTTTCGCCCCAGATCTCCACATGCTCGACTTACTGCCAAGACAATCGCTGGATTGAGCGTACGATCAAGTTCATCCATATCCAACTGAACCAATTCTTCAAAACCAGCTGGCTTAATGTTTATTTCTTGGCGCAAATGCGCTTGTACTACGTTCAGTTTCTCAAAAAAGCTAAATTCTAGCGGAACCATGTTATCGCCCCTTGTCTTCATTTAAGACATTAAACTATTACATATTCGATGTTGATATTAAAAGTCCTGCACCTTATATGTGTTACACACTGATAATATGACATTATTATCCCCAGAGTATGTAAATCTTACCGAAAATACAATAGACCCTGCAACTTTTTCAGTCACAAGGTCTATCTAATACCAACCAGCTTTATCCGTACTTGTCTTAGTCCGGAGTAAAATAAATATCCCTCCTATATATTTACCGCTTCCTGTGAATCCTCAACAATTCCTCGCTTAATTTCTGTTGCTGTCATATGACCTGCCTTAAACTGATCCGTTAAATAGTTACAGGCATCCCAGGGATTGACACGGTCCCCGCAAGTAAAGACGTCAACAGCTGCATATCCGAGTTCTGGCCACGTGTGGATGGCTAAGTGTGATTCAGAAATAACCACAAAACCGCTCACCCCTTGAGGAC
>JAUZPJ010000494.1 GCA_030706025.1 Bacillota bacterium
AGAAATGCAAGTAAAAGTTTAACAGTCTATGTTTGACCAATGACTTCAATTTTTCTGACTCCATCGATACTCCCAAGCCCTGATATAAGATTTTCGGGGGTTCCTTCCATTCCGGCTGTTTCTATGGAAACTGAAACGTTAGCAATTCCTTGCAAGGGAATCCCTTGGTTAATTGTGAGAACATTACCTTTAACAGAAGCTATAAAATTAAGGACGTACGAAAGCACTCCTGCTTTGTTATCCAGACTCAGAGAGATCGTAACAATCTTTTCCCTACTGGCTTCATAAAAGGGAAACACGCCGTCTTTGTATTTATAATAGGCGCTTCGACTAAGTCCTACCTTTTCTACGGCATC
The DNA here is from genome assembly GCA_030706025.1 of Bacillota bacterium. GTDB lineage: Bacteria > Bacillota > Desulfitobacteriia > Desulfitobacteriales > Desulfitobacteriaceae > Desulfosporosinus. The sequence continues at coordinate 357 of JAUZPJ010000494.1, forward strand.
ATTGATCGTATATACGTCCCCTTTAACCAAGAGTTCTTTAGCCTTAGCAGTTTTAATAATGGCTTCAGGCAAAATATCCTTACTAACAATTAAGAAGTCGTTAGTTTTACCAATCACCTAATCGCTCCTATCATCTTCGATCCTATTATCCTATCACGGTATCTTATTATTATATGCCAAGCCTGGTAAGTTTGGCAAGAATATTCAAATAATCTAGGGTTTCAAGCAAATGTTTACTGAACTACACCCTCGTTGTGGGCGCTAAACTAATCCGATTGTCCTAAAAAGGGTGAGAACCATCATTAGCACAGTTGATACAATCAGGACATAGGATCCGTTCCAGCGTAGTCCGACTTGAATTGGAGATAGTTCGGCCAACCCGGATATGGCAATGACATTGGCCGCCGATGGAGATATTGAAATTCCCATCGCCCAGCTGGTACACAGAATCAAGGCCATATAGGTTGGAGACACGCCGTAAGCAGCGGCTTTTACTGTCCCACCAATAATGGTCACCAGGATAATAGGATGCAGTCCTAAAATAGACAGTAGGAGACTTAAGAGAATTACAACAATCGCAAGTAATAGTGCGCTATGGCCCACGATTATGTTAAGAAGCTGCGGGATATAATCCCCGAGGTGAGAGTAGGTAATGCTTGTTTCCAAAAGTCCTGCACCGACGAAAAGGACAATTTCATTCTTTAATTTTGGAAGGCTTACCGTAAAATAGTCTCCTTTAAATTCTCTAAGCAAAATTGGCAACCGTTTAATAAACCCCAGCCAGATGACAGGGAAAACGAGTGAAGCGATAGAAACAACGATGATGGTTGATATTCCGGTTGCAAGAGATACAATCGCGATTGCAGAAATTAAAATGAGACTGAATAGACACAATTCAACTGTTTTGTACATATTTATTTCCTGAATTGGTTTCTCATCAGAATTTTCGAACGTAGTACCGATTCTCTTTTCTTCAGCCATTGTCATGATATAGCCTATCGAACCGGCAATGATACCAAGTAAAATACCGAACGGAAAAAACACCGTCCATTGAGTACCGGTCAATTTCATGATACAGGCTATGGCAGCCGTCGTTGGCGCCCAAATGGTAACCGTGGTAAATCCCCTGCTGATCGCTGAACATAACAGTTTTTTATTCTTACTTCGATCGCTTGCTTGGCTAATTTGGTGCACTAGTGGTACAACCGCCATGTTCACTAAAACTCCTATAAAAGCAGATACAATACTTACCAGCAGGTAAAAACGGCTATTCGTGTTAACATAGCGCCGAAAAACACTTTGCAACGACTCGAAATACCCCCCATGCTGGATAGGGATGCCTAACAAAGGTACCAAGGTAAACATAATAATCAAGTACAGGTTTTCTTCCAAGGCCTGCTTCCAAATGCTTAAAGGAGCATGATACAAAAACAGGATTATCATGCTCAAGGCAAACGATCCATAGCCAATAACCTTAGACGTACCTGTCACAACCGTAAAGCTGAGCGCGATAACTGCTACTAGGAGTATAAGAGCCAGATTATTCATGAAATCAGACTTGATCAACT
>JAUZPJ010000495.1 GCA_030706025.1 Bacillota bacterium
GACGCTCAAGCAACGAAAGCGCGGGTAGAACAATTAGGGCAACGTTGCTTAGTTTTCTCTGGGGACATAGGAAATGAAGCTTTTTGTCAAGATGTGGTCAGCCAAACAGTTAAGGCTTTTGGAAGAATTGATATTTTAGTAAATAATGCAGGAGAACAACATCCGCAAAATAGTTTGCTGGACATCACGAGCGAACAGCTTGAAAGAACCTTTCGTACCAATATCTTTGGCTGCTTTTATTTAACTAAAGCATCGCTGCCTCATCTTAAATCAGGAAGTACGATTATCAACACCGCATCTATTACGGCTTATGAAGGACATGATCAGCTTATAGATTATTCGGCGAGCAAAGGGGCTATAGTATCGTTTACTCGTTCACTTTCGGAATCACTTTGTAAACTGGGAATTCGTGTCAACGGAGTTGCACCGGGCCCAATTTGGACTCCATTAATTCCTTCTACATTTCAAGCAGATCAAGTCGCGACGTTTGGCAGTACAACCCCTATGCAGCGTGCAGGTCAAACAAAGGAGTTAGCACCAGCCTATGTGTTTTTGGCTTCAGTGGATTCCTCTTATATGTCGGGTCAAATCCTACATATCAATGGGGGAACTATTATTAACAGCTAGTAATCATTGAATTTCCTAATTAGCTTTTAGTCAGTTTTTAACAACAAAAATCTAGTTAACACAGTTAGAAGGCAGACGTTAATAAAGTTAATACTAGGGACCTGCCTTCTAATTGTAGGTAAGGAAGTAAGATTCCATATGGTAATATTTACCCAGACTTTCTTGGTGCCATTGTGATTTAGCTCACATTTAATCAAACGTTTTATGTTATAATCCTAAAGAAACAGGAAATAACGATTGCGAAAAGAGGTATTATACAAAATATGTTTAAATTTATGAGAAAGCATGCTTCGTTTCGACATGTGGTTCAGTTTCTGTTTGCTATCATCGTTATGTATATCGGTGTGACATTTGTTTTATTTTTAAACCAATTAGTTAATAATCCCTCAGCTAGCTTAAGCCGTCCGGCTGGGGTCGAGGCCTTTTTGCCGATTAGCGCCTTGGTCGGGTTAAAGGCATGGCTATCAACGGGTAAATTTGACCCTGTGCATCCGGCAGGCCTCGTGATTTTCCTACTTGCTATCATAGTTTCATTGTTTTTTAAAAGGACGTTTTGCTCCTGGATTTGCCCGATTGGGACTTTGTCTGAGGGATTAGCAAGGATAGGCGAAAAGGTATTCGGACGGAATTTTGCAGTTCCGAAATGGTTGGATTATCTTCTTAGATCTCTAAAATACCTAATACTATTTTTCTTTGTAATAGTTATTTTCCTTGGAATGAGTGGAGTAGAGGCAGCGGCTTTTTTACAAACGCCATACAATATGGTGTCAGATATTAAAATGCTTCGATTCTTTCAACATTTAAGTATTTTTGGTATAGCCGTCATAGGTCTGCTAATAATACTTTCAGTGCTTTATGAAAATTTCTGGTGTCGTTATCTTTGTCCGTACGGTGGACTTTTGGGGCTCTTTAGCCTATTAAGTCCGTTTAAAGTTACACGCAATCAAGCTACGTGCATTCAGTGTGGACAGTGTACAAAAAGTTGTCCGAATCATATCCTTGTTGAACGAGCAGAGAGGGTTTGGTCTCCTGAATGTACAGGTTGTTTAAATTGCGTTCAGCAATGTCCTGTGAAAGAAACATTAACCTTTAAAGCTCCGAAAATGCCGTGGTTTCTTTCACCAAAGATCGTGGCCATTGTTTTAGTATTTGCCTGGTTCATAACCGTCCTTATGGCTAAATTAACAGGGCACTGGGAGACTAGTATGGCAATGGAAATGTATAGAGCCCTTATTCCGATGAATTGATTCAAGTATTTTAGCCTCTTGCTATA
>JAUZPJ010000496.1 GCA_030706025.1 Bacillota bacterium
AAAAAGACAAAGGCCTCGCTCCCGATTGGAGTTAAGACAAACCCATCTCCTTTAGCCTTAATCGCTTCAACCTGGGCCTTTGACGGCTCAGCAACAAAGATAATATCGGTCTGACCCGCTATTAACCGCTCGTAGGCTCCGTCAGTTTTTGTGCATTTCACGATATCAATGGGAAACTGCTCACTGGACACAAAGGCGTTTGAGAGATCCTTCTCCTTACCGATATTGGTCATATTGGCTTCATAGTAATCACCAAGCCCCTTATAGACCGCTTGGACGAAGGCCGCATAAACTGGATAGGCGGCTGTCGCACCGTCAAGACGCGGCATGGTATTGAAATCGGTAAATTGCAAACTGGCAGGTTTATCAAGTTTTGCAAGGCCGTTGTTAGCTTTGAACGGGGCTTTATCCAGCAGATCAAATTCCGTTAAATCGTTTCCAACCGTTGACTTTCCATAAAGCAGTTCCGTAGAACCATTATCAATCACCGTCCTTGTCGCAATCACAGAAAAGGCAAGGACTGAAAAACAAAGCAAGCCCACGAGCATTTTGAAATTTCTTGAGACAGACGAATCCCGAACCTTCTTTGCGGTTCTATCATATAAGACAATTCCCCCGAGAAACCCCGTATAAGCTATAAGTTCTGCCACGGGGATGATAAAGGGGAGTCCGGATAAGGAAAGACCTACAGAAAAAAAGAAGAACATTGGGTTCTTGAGAAGATACACTCCCCACCAGCCGGTATCAAAATTTCCTTTGGAAAATGCCAAGGCACCAATTGCAAAAATCAGGGCATAAAGAATAGGCCCTAGGGCCGGAAGATACCTTTTCTTAGCCGAGTCGGGCTTATGCTTGGATATTCTCGCGAAACTATAGCCAACACAACCACCCACGATTACCGAGCCGAAAACAGCAACTAATAAAAGGATCAGATTTTCAGCGTCTTTGCCAAGCTCATATAACCTTAAACCATTTGTAATCGATGAAACAATGAAAAGTCCTATGGTAAGCAAGATAGGAATCAGGATCATCTGGGCTGCTAAAGAGGTTCCCAGATACCTTTTATTGGTTAACATCTCTCAACACTTCCACTCTTTAGCGATTACTCTCGCTACTCTTCCATATGCTCTAATCATACAATAATCTGGAGATTCGGTATATATATCGAATTTGAGCATTTGAATTTATTTTTGCTCAAAGTCACCATAAGCACACCGTTTTCGTATTTGGCTTGGATACCTTCACTATCAACGTCGTCAAAAGCGAACTGGCGAGAAATCGATTGTTGATAACGTTCGTGACAGATATAGTTATCTTTTTCTTCCTTATCTTGTTGCTTTTGTTCGAAAGCAATGGTTAAAACGTTCTTTGCAAACGTTACCTTCGGATTTTCGTTATTGGCGTTAGGAAGATCCGCCTCCAAGAGATATTCGTTCTCCTTATCCAAAATATCAACCTTAAAACTGTTCATGCGAAGCCATTGGTTGCTCTTATGCTTAGAAAGTATGTAACGCATGTTTATACTTTTTGACAGTAGAACAAAAACACCGTAATTGCCCTGGAAGTGCAAATTCGGTGTTTTTTAGTCTGTTTTTCGATGGAACTTTGCCCTTAACTTATGAACCAATATGTACGGTACCGAAATTCCTAACCTCAACCACTTACACCATAATTTTGCTCCAAAAAGTAACATGCTGATGGTCTTGACAATGGCGCCAGATCATGTATTATTGTATTAAGTGGTTAATACAATAATACAAAGAGGTGAACCAAATGCCCTGGGAATTAAAATCTGACAGACCTATTTCCACTCAGCTGATTGAACAAATTGAGCTGATGATCGTTTCCGGTGTTTATCCCCCGGGGTCCAAACTGCCTTCGGTACGGGATATGGCT
>JAUZPJ010000497.1 GCA_030706025.1 Bacillota bacterium
CCACGCTCGCTCCGATTCGCCGCGGATATTTTCCCTCCATGCTGATCAAGGATGCGGTGCACAACGGAAAGCCCTAATCCAGTCCCTTTATCCTTCGTTGTAAAAAACGGATCATAGATGAAAGGCATGGCGTCTGTTGAAATTCCGGGTCCCTCATCACTGACGGCAAAACCTACAAAACCTTCCTGTTGAACTCCCTCAAGCTGAATCGCTCCGCCTTCCCCCTGGGCATCTATGGCATTTAGTAAAATATTCAGGATGACTTGTTTCATCTGATCTTGGTCTACCTCTACTTCTTTCTGGTCAACCAGGCTTCGAACTTGCTTTAACTCAATATGATGTTGTCGCAGGGCTGGCTGGATCAGGCTTACGCCTTCGTCCAGGAGTTTGCTCAGAGTGACCCGCTCACGTACCAGTTCCTTAGGACGGGCAAAGCTCAAAAACTCGCTTACCAGGCGATTTAGCCGTTCACACTCTTCCAAAAGAACCCGGCAATAGTCTGAAACCGCTTCATCATCGACTTTTTCTTGAGCCAGAAGTTGAATACTCACTTTCATAATCCCCAAGGGGTTACGTATTTCATGAGCTAGCCCAGCACTCATATGACCTAAAGCCGTTAAGCGTTCCGTTTGTCGGATTTCCTCTTCTAAACGTTCACGCTCCAAACCTTCTTGCTTTAACTTTTCTACCAATTCTTTTTGAACCGTCAATGCACGTTGATATTTGCGTTTCGCTCTCCGCTCCTGTTCCGTCAAAAATCCTGTCAACCAGCCAATGACGTTAATCAGGCCAATCTCCACCCATTGCGTATAGATAGCAGATGGGTTCATGACATGAAAATGCGTCATGAATGGCAAAATGAGGAGTGTTATGACCAAACCAGATAAGATTCCTCCAGCAGGACCAAAACGCATGGCCGCATAAATTACCGGGAGATAGTAGGCGAATTGCAATAATATATGAAAATTCATTTCGTAATGGTAATTTGTGTAATGAACAGCTGTCAAAATCGCGATAAAAAGTCCAATCACAGCAAGGTCAAAGAGCGTTCGGGCGCTATTTAGGTCAAGGGATTCGTGATTCAACAAAGCTGACCTCCTCTCTAAATACCCTCGTGAGGATCGATTCCGTATTTTTCTAACCGGTATAAAAAAGCATGTCTGGTAAGTCCTAGCCGTTTTGCCGCCTGACTTTGGTTCCCTCCCGTTTGTTGCATCGCTTGTTGAAGAAAGGACTTTTCTATCTCTTCGAGGGAAACTCCTTCAGGTGGTAGTGCAAAGGATCCAGGGTTCTTCGCCGACTTCGAAGAAGTGTCAAAGAGGGGCAAACTATCCATATCAATCACTGCTCCCTGAGAAATAATCACCATACGTTCTACGACATTTTCGAGTTCGCGCACATTTCCCGGCCAAGCATAGGCCATCAGGTGAGACAGGACACCTGAACCGAGTGTTTTGCTTCCACCATAAGTTCTGAACTTTTCCAAGAAATATTCAGTTAGCAAAGGAATATCCTCCCTACGTTCACGTAAGGGAGGCACGGGGATTGGAAAGACATTGAGTCTGTAATATAAATCCTCTCGGAAGCGTCCTTCTTGAACCTCTTTAAGTAAATCCCGATTCGTTGCCGCAACAATCCTTACGTCTACCTTAATTGTTTTCTCTCCGCCAACTCGTTCGAACGATCGCTCCTGGAGCACCCTTAACAATTTGGCTTGAACATTAAACGACAGCTCGCCGATCTCATCAAGAAAAAGGGTCCCCCCATCCGCTAATTCAAATCGCCCTGTTTTACGAGCATGGGCACCTGTAAAAGCCCCTTTCTCGTGTCCAAACAACTCGCTTTCCAATAGGGTTTCTGTC
>JAUZPJ010000498.1 GCA_030706025.1 Bacillota bacterium
ATGTTTTTTGTATAACCTTCTTCGATTTACCTATAGCCCTATTATTTACCAGAAAGCTTATTTATAACCCTCTGATATTCAGAATAAAGCGATAAATTTAAGGTGCGTTGCTCCTCTTGGTTAGATTCCCCTTGAAGCTGACGATAAATTTGGTGGAGTCCCTCCAAGTCCTTGGGCAGATAATCCGCTGCCTCAGTATCCCAGATCTCCTTTTCCTTTTCAAGGGCTTGAGCCGTCAATCCATCTCGGAGAATGGCATTGACGTTTGTTAATAGTTCCGCTGTCAACTGCGACCCATTCCCTGCAACACGAAACGTCCGTTTCGGCCACACCATTTGTTTAGATACAGCCGAAATTCCTCTTTCCAACAAGCCTTGCTTCAGCCCCTTCAGATCATCTGCCGAATGGCCCAAGCCAACGCTAACGATCCATGGGTTCGAGTTTAACACCTCGGCTTTAATACTTAAAACCTTCAACTGCTCTTGACGCAGCCGAGCATTGCTTTCACTTTGAAAAACGCCAATCTGGCAGGTCCAAAACTTCGCTTCTGGAAGACTCAAAACGGTGTTTTTAGGGGCGTTAGCCTTTTGGCTGGAATCTTGTACTCGTTCGGTTTTTACACCCCTAGATTGACCCACAAGTTCCAAATAGGCCTTACCGATTCCCCAAGTTAGTAAACCCAAGGCCATCAACCCTAAAACCAAGATGCTAATAATTCGGACTCTTTCGTAAACCTTCATGCCTTCTTCTCCTTCCGTGATCGTTGGACAACCGCCTAACGGAAGATATGTGAACTATGAAGGAAATAGACTCAAAAACTATAAATCAAAAGGCCTTAACTCTTATGAGCAAGGCCTTAAGGAATCAATATTAAATTATTTTTGATAAAACCAAGTAAAAAAGTGCTGCTAATAAGGATGTCGCAGGAATTGTCACAAGCCAGGCAACGAGCATTTGTTGGGCTACACCCCAACGCACTGCAGAAACCCGTTTCGCGCTCCCGACTCCCATGATCGAACCCGAAACAACATGGGTCGTCGAAACAGGAAGATGGAGACTTGGGAAAACGGTCGCTGACCAGATAACAAGGGATGATGATAAATCAGCAGCAAACCCGTTAATGGGTTCTAGCTTGAAAATCTTACCACCCATCGTATGAATGATCTTCCATCCGCCTGCAGCGGTTCCTAAAGACATTGCCAAGGCGCAGCCAACTTTTACCCAAAGTGGTGGTGTAAGAACCGTTTGCGCTTGTAATCCAGCAGCGATAAGAGCCATCGTGATAATCCCCATCGATTTTTGGGCATCATTGGACCCGTGATTAAAGGCCAATAGACCTGCGGAAAAAATCTGCATTTTCTTAAATCCATGATTAACTCGCGAAGGTGAAAATCCTCCAAAAACGTAGCTAAACAACTTCATGATGATAAAGCCTAAGATCATTCCGACGACCGGTGAAAAAACGAGTGCCGCGACAATTTTTCCCAGGCCTTGCCAATGTAACACAGCAAATCCTGCTTTAGCAGCAGCGGCTCCGGCCATACCACCAATGATGGCGTGGGAAGAGCTACTTGGAATTCCCTTCCACCAGGTGACAAGGTTCCAGGCGATTGCACTTAACAAAGCAGCAATGACAACTTCTTGCGTTGCAAATTTCGGATTAACGATATCCTTAGCTATCGTTTGGGCAACTCCGGTACTATAGAGAGCCCCTAAAAGATTCAAGATAGATGCCAGAACTACTGCCCGTTTTGGGGATAAGGCCCTAGTTGACACACTTGTGGCAATTGCATTAGCGGTATCATGAAATCCATTGATATAATCGAAAGCCAAAGCACAA
>JAUZPJ010000499.1 GCA_030706025.1 Bacillota bacterium
AAGATCTTCGATTGCCCATTTGACAATCACAAAGGTGGAACCCCAAACTAAAGTCACCAGAAGTAACGAGAAATCAGCCCATAGACGTTTCTTTTTATCCAATTTTTCTCTCCTCTTTTACTTAAATATGAAAAAGGCTGTTGCACGAAAACGCAACGGCCTTTTTTACACGATCAGATGTTGTGGCATTGTTAGCTGCGCAATGTCTAGTATAACGGAACAAAAGGCCACTGAAAAGAGGCATTAGGGAAAGCGGTTCTTAACCTTTTCCACCTTCATGGGGTCCCGGCAACTCCGGTGGATTTTCAGAGCTTTCCGGTGGGGTATAATTTGGCCCTGGGGAACAGGGTGGGGGAGGCGGACACGGGGAATCTGCACAACAGAATAGCTGCTTTGCTTCGCAGAATAGATGATAGTGGCGTTCTTCATCGGCAGCCAATTCGGTCAGGATGCATTGGATTTCGGGAATGGGTATTTTACGGGCCAGTTCCAGATATTCTCGGTGGTCGTTGGCCTCCGCCTCGATGTTGGCGTCAAGAAGTGCACAAAGTTCGCTCGTATAGTTGACAAAACGAGAACGCCAATCGACCCAATGTCCACGACTTAATGAACCGTACCTAGGATCTACACCTAAGTGTCGAAGGGCTAAAGCCAATTTCTCAAGATGGCGCATTTCGTCATAAGCGATGGGCCTTAACAGAGTATCGAACTCTGGGCGGTCGAGAAGTACAGCCTGATAAAGGTAGGTGGTAATGGCGGTTAATTCCGAATCCTTACCTGCATAAGCCTCATAAAGCCAGAGGGCGTATGTAAAGTTTGGCTCGGGAATCTCCGCACAAGCAGGTATTTGAGTTACTGGGACGGGGAGTAGAAGAACTTGACCGGCATAAATGCGATCAGGATGTTTAAGATGATTAATTTGGATGACTTCCGCCATGGTTAAATTATAGGCTTTCGCTATTTTGAAAATTGTATCGCCCGGTTGCACAATATATCGTGCATAATCCATTAGTACTCCTCCTTTTCTTCGCGGGATAGTACACTATATTCTCTGAGACCGGAACATGGTAATGGATAATAGTGGGTTGGAGGCGGAATGTTTGGACAGGTTCGACGTATTTATAGATAGAGAAATAAACCATGAATTTTAAACAGTAAGTGGAGAAACTGAAATTGAAGAAAGGGGAGTTGGGAATGGGGTCATTCGTCTTAAAGGGAATCACCACGGCCTTACTAGTCACGGTCTTGACCCTTTTTGCTGGCATAGTAGGAGGTGCCATGGGTTTTGAGGGCCTGAGTTTTTCCAGGTTGCTGGATATAGGGCTTTTGGCAAGTTGCCTGATAGGAGGGTACCGCACGGCTAAAGAAAGCGGGGTGTGGTTGTTAGGCGGGGCAACCGGTGCTGGTTATGTTACTGTGGGAACGCTCTTATTGGCCTTATTTTTACCAATTCGTGGATTAGGGTTCGTTCAAGTTTTAGTTGAAGGTCTTATCATCGGTCTGGTAGCAGGTGCTGTAGGGGCTGGTGGTACGAAAGGGGCAGCACCGACTTCACGGTATGGCAAACGGAGTAATTTGCATTATGCCCCTGATTACGAAGGGTATGGCCCTGATATTGACAGTCGGGATGGTAAGTTCGAATGGGATACTGTGGAGAAACCTGAGATTGTAGAAAGTGAGCCAATATCGAATTGGATGGACAGCGTAGAGGGCGAGCAACCGGAAAATCGCGGGGCGAACCTTGATTTAAAAGAGACCCAGGATGAGGTTGAGTGGTC
>JAUZPJ010000005.1 GCA_030706025.1 Bacillota bacterium
ATCCCGAGAAGTGAAAAGAGCACCATCATCCGCATGGCGCTTCGTGAATGGTTTGGAATACCGACTAGCATGAAGGGAGGAACGACCATTGGCCAAACAACAGAATGTAATCGAGGAAGTCAGGGATCAAATTAAGTATCTCTTCCTCCACCGCAAAGGAAACGATGCCCATGCTGCAGTACAGGACGTTATTGATGTGATATGGCCCAAGGACCCTAAGCCTAAGATCATGAAAAAGATTAAGATAACCGGCGAAGCGTATAAGTTCATACTCTCACTCGATCCTGGCCTAGGTTACAAGGAATTCAAGGCCAAAGAACAACTCTTTGCTGATGCCATGGGTGGAACAGTTCAAGTCGAAAAGAGAGGAAAGGTGATCACAATGCAAGCATCGACCACTGAGATCAAGAGAGAATATCCATTCTCCTTCGATCCATCTCAGCACAAAGGGCACCTCCCGGTTCACTTTGGACACTCAGCCATCGGAGAAATTGTTAAGGATCTAGCAGATATGCCGAACCTAATCAGCGCCGGACATCCAGGAGCAGGGAAATCAAATTTCTTACATGGTTTAATCATGGGATTACTCCTTAATCAGAAAACAGATAGCCGCATTGTTGTCTTCGATTTTAAACGATTAGAGTATTCCTACCTTCGGGACCACGTTCTTCTTATCACTAAGGAAGAGGAAGCGATTCAGGCATTTAGCGCCATTAATAAGAATCTTGATGAGAGGTTAACTGAGTTAGAGTTAAAGGGATGTGTAAAGATTCAGGATTACCTCGATCAAGGCCATACAATGCCGTTTCTAGTCGTTGTAATAGATGAGTTGGCAGAAATGCACGACGAAGAGTGCCAGACTGCTTTAAACCGCATTCTCAGGCTCGGTAGAGCAGCTGGAATCTGTGTTGTCTGTGCTACCCAACGACCATCTTCCACGATGATGAAAGCGTTCGGAGATAGCAAGGCCATGTTTGCCGGTACGATGTGCTTCCATGTCCGGGATGGGATCAACTCAAGGATGTTACTGGACAATGAAAATGCCGCCCTAATCCCATCGATCCCAGGGCGCGGAATTTACCAGTGGGACGTAGAACTAGAAACTCAATCAATGTTCCTGCCGATCAAGAAGGCGCGGCAACTACTCAAGGAAATAGACAAAGTCGAGGTGATGAACTTTGTTGAACAACCACGCAAAATGCTCCCGCCGAGATAGGGAATTATTTCGATTACTGGATACTCAGGGTTCACTTAACACTGATCAAATTAGGCTCTTACTCTTCCCGAACACTTGCCTTAGGATAGTTCAACGTAGGCTAAAAAAACTCACTGATGCGGGCAGAATTAGGCGCGAGAGACTTTCTATTGACGAACCATACTATTACTATGCAAGCAAGAAACCAGGGCAATTGGAGCATGTTCTTGGGGTTAGTTGGATTTATACATGGGTAAGGTTATCCCTCAATGATTCGATATCGTTACACAATTTCGACCGTGAAGTTACTTATAAAACACTACGTCCTGATGCTTTTATAGGAGTAAAAAACACTTGGTCAAACTCGTTTACCTTTTTCTACGCGGAACTGGATATAGTTGAAAGCGGTCACGATTTTGGCGAGAAAGTTAAGCGATACAACGATTATTTCAGCTCTGGAGCCTATCTTGATCAATGGTGGGTCCCTCTAGCGAAACGTTTTCCAATCATCCGTGTAGTCACAACAGGCAACGCTAAGAAGTTAGAGAGGCGGATCGCCAAAGCTAATAATCAAGACTTAGAGTTTCAAGTATTCAGCCTAAATCAAGTTAAGGAGGAATGTCTAAATGGTGCAAGCAGCAGGCGCAGCCTTCGGGCCTAGTTCCCCAGGATTCGTGATCTTGATCTTGGTTATGCTTGGTGTCGGATCTTGGTTGGCAGAAATGATCACCGGTGCTGTCGGTAAAGGTCAGATCTCCACTATGATAAAAACGGCAACAACCATAGCGGCTATTCTCTGCGTGGTGGAAGTTGCTTGGCAATTGCTCTCAAAGTTTTTCGAGTTTACAGCAGGGAAGCTTTGATCTATGGCAAAGTGGATTGTCGATCTCCTACTTATTTCGGTTGTGTCGTTCGTCGGATACTCAATACTAATCGGGGTTCAACGCGAGCAGATTGCAAGGTTGGTCCTCATGGTTGCGATTATGCTAGGATTACTGACGACTATGCGGGATTTAACGCCCGTGATCCAGAGGTGGAATGCCAGGATTGACTCCCTCCAAAGCACAGCCGATAGGGTGGCAAGTATTGGCCAAGGTAACTGGGAGATGCCAATGGAGGGGGATATATCGCAAGGATACAAAGGGGAATTACATCACGGTATAGACATAGCGGCTCCTATAGGGACAACTGTGAAATGTAGTCGAGAAGGCGATGTCTCTTATGTAGGTTGGAGCGATGTTTACGGAAATATGATCATCGTAGACCACGGAAAGGGGTTGCAATCGGTCTACGCTCATCTAAGTGGTCTATCGGTAAAGGTCGGTTGGCCTGTGCTTGCAGGTGGAGACATAGGGAGTTGTGGAAATACCGGAAGATCAAGCGGGCCGCACCTTCACTTCGAGATAAGGAAAAATGGCACATGCGTCGATCCCGCGAGCTACTTGTGAAAATCTCTCCCCCCACTCCTTGTCCCTCAGACTCCCTTAACCCTCTCCCCCCTTACCCTCTCTTTCCGAAAATATTTACTTAATTTATGTGGTTTTTAGCTTGTACATTGGTCGTATTAGCGACCTAGTGAACGATCAAGTAAGCGACCAAATTAACGACCAATTATTAAATAGTCGCAAAACCATTAATGTTGTCGAAAAGCAGGAAATATACTTCATGTGAAGAAAAGCAAATAAATTAAAATTAGGAAGGCGTGAATGTTTTGTATCTAATAGCAATACTCTGCCCTCCATTGGCAGTTGCGCTATGTGGTAAGCCAATGCAAGCTGTGCTCAATTTTTTCCTCTCCCTCCTCTTCTACTTCCCTGGACTAATCCATGCTTTTTCTGTAGTCGGAGAAAAGAAAGCTAATGAGAGAATGCAGATTCAGACACAGGCAATTATTAAAGCATCTAAACAAGAATAGGTCATAAACACAAAAAGCCCCCGACCAATTAAGGCCGAGGGCTTTTACTATGTCTTATTATTGCGGAGCATCACGGTTAATCAGGATGCCGACAATCGTGGCAACAGCAGCCACGCCATTAGCGATAGCATTAATCGATTCGTCCGTTAGGATCGGCATCCCGAATGCATCCGTGACCAGTTTAGCAGCCCCCAGAACAGCAACAACGAGGGCCGGTTTTCTTAGTTTTTCAAGCAATATTCAAATCCTCCTTACTTCATGGTTCAAGTATACCAGGTATACCGGGTATACTTGGTATACCACTATCATCCTAGATATTTAGCGACCGCCTGAGCTGTATCATACTTGGTTTTTCCGGATAAAAGCACCTCATTCGGGTGCCCGGTCGTTGCCCCGCCGATCACAACCAGCTTTTTCGCCGACATCGCATCCTTTGGCACAGATCGATCTGCATACCGTACAAATACCGCACAATTACCCTCTTTTGCCGCTACATCAGCCCCGGACCAATAGTCTTCCTTCGTGAACAGCAAAACCGCTACATCTAACACGTCGCTCTCCCCCTCTTTATAGGTAACATTCAACGCTCGACTAAACCCTCTACAGATCGCCGAGGCCACCTTATCATCCCAACTATCTTGCTTCATCAATGCCTCTTCAGATGGATTAGAAATAAAGGCTATCTCGGTCAATACAGCCGGATAGCCAATTGTTTTTCTGAGCACCCAATAATTCGCGAACTTCACGCCCCGATCCGTGAGCCCTGTCGTTGTTACGAGCTCTTTTTGAATCTCGCGGGCAATCTTTTCTCCTGTTCCGCCGGGGGCAAGTGCATAGGTTTCAATTCCATGGGCCTCTGGAACAAACGAATTAGTATGAATTGAAAGAAATGCATCCGGTTTAAAAGTGTTTGCCTGATTCGTTATATCCTCCAAATCGCCATCTTGAATAGCTAAGACTTCCCACCCATTGGCCTTAAGCTTTTGAACGACCTTGGCGCCAACCTCGCGCGTCTCTGTTGCTTCCTGCAAACCGGTTGCCCCGATAGCCCCAGGATCGTAACCTTTATTCATAGGTCCATGTCCAAAGTTAATTACAGCTTTCATTTCGAATCACCTTTCTCCTGAAGTTGAGTTAACACACGACTTAAAGCAGGCGGCAAGGGTACACCAAGAATACCTAAGTTCTCGGTAACCGAGATTCCTTCGCGTGATACGTAAAAATAGATAGTTAGGGTCCTAAAGATTGGTTCTTTATTGCCCACCATCTGATCAAGCATTACGGCGATGGCCAACACAACGAGAATAACTGCTTTACGCACACCGCCCCAATACATAATTTCGCTGTTTACCTTATGGTCCTTGACCGCACCGAGAAAACCGGTTACATAATCAAAAACCATAAGAAAAACAAGAACCTTTAAGGAAGCATCCCAACCTCCAAACCATGCACTAACGATAGTTCCGAGTGCAGCTATTATGGTATTAAAACTAAACTCTCTTGCGTTCACGCCTTCGCCTGCCTTTCTTGGAACCTGTAACCCTGGGCGCCCTACTTCGCCGCCACCTCCTACGGCTTTTCAGGCATAGATTCCAGGGCATAAAAATGACCCCTATTCTCGGGGCTATCTCTACTAAATACAAGTGAGTTTGATAATTTCTTTTTCAGGTTATATCCATCGCAGTGCTTGAGAATACCAAGATAAGATTGAATACTACCATTGACCTCCTGCAGTTCAATCTCTCCTCTGGCATAAGCTCGCTGTAAATACCTAAGCCTATGTTTCATTTTTACTGTCGTCTTTTTACGCATCTTAATGTGTGTTGGCCAGATCCGGTATCCAACGAATTCAATTCCCTGATTTACGGTCCTTACCATGGTTTTATTATTTAGCTTTAAGTTTAATCGCTCTGTGATAAACTCATCGAGCTGACTTTCGAGATCCCAGAGATACTTCTTATCCTCATGTAAGATGACCACATCATCCATGTACCTTAGATAATGCTTGACGCACAAAGTTTGCTTGGCAAATTGGTCCAGCTCGTTGAGGTAAAGATTCGCGAACATTTGGCTCGTGAGATTGCCAATCGGCATCCCAACCCCGCCGATCCGTTCCGCTTCGAATTGGTGATCACCAAGAGGAATCCCGAATTTCGTATGCTCACATCTAACGATAACGTCTAGTAACCAAAGTAAATCTTTGTCACCGATACGCTTTCTTAAAATATCCATGAGTACATTGTGATCCACTCGGTAAAAATACTTAGAGATATCTAATTTAAGTGCATAAAATCGTTCGTGACGTCGATTCATGTATCTTAGCCAGTATTGTAGTCTCTGAACAGCCTGATGTGTACCTTTGCCAATCCTGCAGGCGTAGGAATCTTTGATAAAACCTTTTTCGAAATAGGGATTAAGGACCTGGTAAATAGCCCATTGAACGACCCGGTCTTTGAAGGGCAGCGCCATGATAAGGCGCTTTTTAGGTTCATGAACAAAGAATTCCCGGTACCGGCCGACCGTGTAAGTCTTCCACATCAGCTCATTTTGGATTTGGATCAGATTTTCCTCGAGATGATTTGTGAACTTTAGGACCTCAATACGGTATCGTTTTCCTTTTCTAGCTTGTAGGTAAGCCCGATGTAGATTTTCAAAATCATATATTTGATCATATAAGCCGCGAATTTTGTGCAATGCCTTAGAATCCTTCCTTTGATGCTGGAGCCATGCGTGGTCTCTTTCGTTTCCTACTCAGGGCCTTCATGGCAATTTAATATTTTTCCTTTGTTACTCAGGAAGGGAAATGGGCCCCTTTGTCCTCATGTGCTGGATAGTATCCCTTAAGATGCTAACTTCTGACTGATTGAGGGTAGAGCGGAGCGAAACCCGATGTTCGTGTTCACGTTCGACCGAGGGTTGTTCAGGTTCAAGTTGAACACGCCAGCGTTGGAGCCGTTGTTCCAGTTGCCGCCACGAGACGGGAGCTTATATGGCCCATTCCCCATAGAGTGTGATAACTGTTTTTATTGTTTAACGGATTTCATCCAACCGCCGAGCATCTTGCCTATCTCGGCAAGCATTCGACTCCAGTTTTCATATTTACGGAGCGGCAAAAACATGAACTCTTTGTCTGCCGATAGGCGGATCAGTGTGCGCAGAATATCCAGCTCAACATCGAGATCCTGGAGCGTTGTTTTCTTGTAATAACGTTTGTTGGCCGTGATTATGAGCCGAAGCAACGTGTACATTGATTCTTTGATATCCGATGCGAGCGCATACTTTTCGCTCTTTGGAAATTGCCTGAGGCATATGTTACCGTAGAGGATCATATCGTAAGTTTTTTGCAAAATTTTAAGTTCTTCCAAGATGACGATGTTCTCCTTTGCTGTCATTCTTTTGGGTCGAAAGAGGGCGCTCTATCGAGCGCCCAACAGATTACAGGGTTTTAGATTCCAGATTTACAGGACGAAAGCGGAGCGAAACCCGATGTTCGCGCTCACGAGCGACCGAGGGTAGTGCAGGCTCAAGCCGAACACGCCAGCGTAGGAGCCGCCGCTCCAGTCGCCGCCACGATACGGGAGCCGTTCACCATAGTTTCGTGCATATAAAAGATCCCCGCCGTGATTTGCATCTAGCGGGAATAACCCAAGCGCTTTGAGTGTATCGGGTATAGTTACTCCCACCGCTGCAGTAAGCGCTTCAAATGCGTTTTGCGAATGTCCATAATCAAACTGGCCGCCCGGAATATAGTTCGGGTTGACGATTGAAGTGTTAATTTGAATATCTCCGCCAACATCATGGCTCGTTGTGGTCGAATCTCCTACTGTAGTGTTATCGAATTTCAAAGTGTCTGCTGTCCCTGGTGCAACGAGAGTACCATCTTGAAGGATTGCTTTCCACTCGGTACTTGCAAGGGATTGGTCCTTGGTGTTATCAGCTGCATTATTATCGGCAAGAATTTGAATCTCACCATTATTAAGCCGCAAGCCGCCAACCCACTCCCAGACGTTTCCGTTTAAATCATAGATTCCAAATGGGCTACCATCATGAGACCATGAAATTGGACCAGATCCCGTCAAAACTCTTCCAATTTTATTTGCTCCGCCGTCAAAATAACTCCCGACACCCTTTTCAGAACTGACGCTCGTATCAGAACCATAAGCGTTATTTCCTCGAGGCATAAATCCTTGCTTCTTAGTTGACAAGGCGATAGACGACCATTCGGCGTTCGTCATCAAGTGCCAGCCGGCGCCTTTTTGTTTACAGGCTAGAAGGGCATTATCGAAATTAATACTGTTACCGGGATCAACATTTTTCAGGCTAAGGGCTCTCAGCGTTGCCCCGGAACCAACAGTAATATTTTGATACTTCGAGATATAGAGCATTGCCTTTGTTACGTTGTTAACAGTAAAAGCAGGATGTAATTTTTGAGACGTACCAACACCAAGATCAGCGAGGGTTTGCGCGGGGAGGGTTACCATCACGGATGGATTTCCTTGATCGTCGAACATTACTGTATTCCGAGCGAAGCTTGCATCCTGCACCCGCTCGCGCCATGACCTCTGTTCCGCTGCATCAGTAATAACCCCGCTGCGCTGAAATCGTTCGGTCAACGCAAGCTCAATCTCAATAATCTCCTTAAGGAGTTGGCCTTGTGTATAGGATCCGCTAATGTATTTCATTAAATCATTCCTCCGTCTTCAGTAATTGGCATTTCAGGCACCGGAAACTTCTCCGCGAAATTCCGGCGAAGATCGGATTCAAAAACAGGCAAATAGGCCTGTGCTGCAGTTTCGTCACCTTTGACGGATGTTTCACCATTTAACTCCACACCCTCGTCGGAAAAATCGACTAGAATTTTGGTTGTGTCGCCTTCATTCATAAATTGATAGATCATACTTCCCACACCTCCACTTTAATACTTGCACCTTCACTGATTGCGTAAATAGGAACATATACTCCCGGATCAAACTTAATTTCAACCGCTGCACCGGGCTCGAGAGAAGTGCCAGTTTGTTGGCTGACTCCGGAGGCCCCGACCTTACAGCGGAGTACCGGATCCATGTTCTTGATAAAAAGCATTCGACGGTTAGCTTTAGCCGAAGCCCCGGCGAACACCTCGGCGGCTGTTGCAGTGACAGTCTTTAGTCCGGTTAAAGGAGCCGTAACGCAAGTATTAAGGTTTCCGACAACAGACACTTCTCCTTTTATACGTAATGCCTTTGAGATACCATCAACTAATGTAGTCAATATGTCACTGAGCGGAAATAAAGCCATTACAATACACCTCCTGTTATCAATGTTTTTACTGTGATAATTTTATTATTTCCAATACTAACCTTGGTTGCTCCCTGATCTTGAACGACTTGCGCCAAAAGATTCCCTCTCTGATCAAATCGTATTTGACTTGTTTGCTCTTCACTAGTGGTTACACCCAATAAAGCATTTAATAGGCTTTGTGATTCAGCGGCTTGATCTAGGGACGCGCTATCATTTATAGCAAATGATCCATCTAAAGACTGGGCATTATTAAGGTTTGCTTCTGTCGAGTAATGGTTCCCTGCAATAATCAGATCACCACTGCTGGACATTCTGACCGTAATCATGGAATCACCACAATATCAAGCGTTGTAAGGTTAGCGTTATAGGATAGCCTAAACTTACCGCCCAGAATAATTTCATTTGCGTTCTTATCAACTTTCGAGTCGATCAGTGCTGCTCTAGCTATTTCAGCTGCAATGCGCTCATTCTCAGAAGCAATGCGAGCGTCTTCAGAGTTTACTCTTGTGCTCTCAGCAACCTCTCTTGCATCCTCAGCCGTCACTCGGCCCTGCTCATTAGATATTCTCTGATTTTCGTTAGATTCCCGAGTAACTTCGGCCGCGGATCTCGCCGTTTCGCTTTCAACTCTAGTAGTCTCGGCAGCTTGCCATACTGCTATTTGATCTTCGACGGCACTAATATATTTAATACTCAATACGCCAATCGAGGTATCAACAATAAAGCTAAAGGTTGCAGTAGATAGGATGGACTCGCCAGAGCTAAAGGATATCTCGCACTTTACTAATCCTCCTATGGCCAAAGCGCTAATGTCTAGCACGCACTGAAATTTACCGGCTACCGCATCTATAATGGTCACTCCGTTAGACGCATCCTGAACAACTATCGTATCGTCGGACCTCAGAAATGTGAATTTTATGGTTTGATTCGTGATGTCAACCGGCACGCCGCCATCAACTAAACTTATTTCCAGGATCGAGCTTCGTGCATCTCCCTGTTTGTATCTAACGTTGCTTAAGCTTTTGTTTTTGAGATCTATTGTGATCTTGTATCTGTTTTCCAATTTAACTCCCTCCTTTTAGGCTACAGCATTGAGATCTGAAACTAACTGATTAAAGTAAGAAGCATATAGTGGGCTTCCACTAGTTACCATTGGAACACTAGTTGAGGTAATACCTATAATTGCATTAACTGCTTCATTAAAAATTGCGGCTGAAATATTCATGCCAGAGGTGGCTGTTGTAAAAGTCGCATTTCCTAAGCCTTTGTATTGTCTAACCTCGTTAATATTAGCGGTGAAGGAATTCCACTCTGCAGCCGTAAGAGCCACAGTACCATCTTGGGACGGTGGGTGTGTCCATGAAAAAGTCCAAGGTCTACTTTTTGTATAGACTGGAGAGTAGGCCCAACCCCAAGTTTCCGCCCCTCCTGCTTCGATTAACCATGGTTTAACATTTGTGAACTTTGCTCTAAACTGAACAGTTTGTCCAGTCGTCATTAATGAGATATCGTGATAAGTCTCCATTCCACCATAAACGTCATTTCCAATCCACCTATCGGCATACGGACCATAATTTAATTTCTTATCAAAGTACAAAGTACCCACATTCGACCATTCAGGGGCGTTAGCATCGATATACTTAGCCGGATAGGTACTATCAGGTGCATAGGTACAACTTACAGGGGCCGGAGCGTTTTGTCTGGATGAACTATCAATGACAGTGAAGTAAGAAAAGATATTGGAATAATCGATGGGCATATAGCATATTCCACGCCTATTCTCATCGCCCCACCACCAGTTACCCCAGTTGTTATGAACTATCCAGTGAGTTACGCCATTGATTAATTTCCAACCTAATAGTAAAAGGGTGTGAACTGATTTTGAACTACCTATGGTAATATTGAAATCCACAGGACGAACAATGCCATCACACCCAGTTCCACCTAAATTATCAAAATTATTCGCAATATAGGTTCCGATTAAAACCCCGCCATTGTCTATAATACTTTGTTTTATGGAGTCAATATTTTGATTGGGAACATCTATCCTGGACCAACTAGATATTTTAGCTCGATATATATCTCGGTATTTATTGTTCTGCACAACTTCTTTGGCACTGACATCTTCAGACCAAACAAAGTATTTTCGATTATCGGGATACATTAATTTCTGATAGCCTCTCGGATCATCCCAGTCGTACTCCATATAACCTTCCATCGAATAGATGTTATTGGCATATGGATAACTATTTTCTGGTAAGTCACTGAAAATGGGAGTCCCATTGGTTACCAGATGATCAAGACCATCCGCGAAATCCATCCCGTCGTCGCTTTCTGTACCGGATCTATTTCCGAATATATAACATATAGAGTATTTATTAGCGGTACCATATTGTCGGTATTCATGGACTTCCTTTAAAGCGGCGAGGGCGTTAGCGACACAACTTCCAACCTGACCCTCCCAGCCATTTGAATCGGGTCCATCACCACCCCCCCATACCCATTGGTCGGTAACACGGGGCCAAAAAGGAGGGTAATATTCTGCAGGGGGCATGTTAGAAATCTCCCCCTATCATACCCATAAATCTCTCACAAGGTTTTTCAGTTCCATGAATATTAGGTCTTTTAATTTGGGTTATAAAAGCGCTTTCGGGAACGTTCGTCCAAGCGTCGTTATGTTTTGCTCTAGCTCCAACTTGATAAACTTTTTCGGGGGTTAGTCCATCTATGACGGCTATCCCGGATTCAAATATATCTAGGCCTTCTATAGGCACATCTATAAACTCGCTACCCTTTAGACCTATTTCAACGGCCTGATATTCTTTCTCCGGATAGTCTAGGTCTAAGAGTTTAAAGGCTAACTGAGTACCATTAGATAGGTCGCTAACTAAACATATATTGATCATGCTCTCACCTCAGGTTAGGCGAACTTCGCCGTGTAACTTGTCCCGCCACCAAAATATTGACCAGTAGCAGAAATATTAGCAATTAAGGTGTCGTTGTTATAAATACTTATGCCGCCCGAATCTTCAATCTTTAAATAACTGCCTGGTTGATGGGATTGAAACCGCATACCATCGGTTAGAGTATTAATATGACACGTATGAAGAGCATCAGTTCCGGTTCCAACTAGAACTTTATCCTTAGCATTAAGAGCGCCTGTCAAAGTAATAGTGCTAATTGTCTTACCATTAATTTGATCGGCAGATAACGTTCCGGTATATATGCCATATGCGTCAATATAAGTTAACTTATTACCTACAAAAGCGGAGGTATTATCGGCATTCGTGGGAGGCTTAGTCCCGGTTATATCTGAATAAGCCGGTACCCAGTCATAAGGCCTAGCGCCTACCTGATCAGCTCTGGTCGGTATCGTTGGCTTGTCTCCAATATTTGCCCAAGATAACACTACATCTGCGGCAAAGCTTACTGTTTCCGTCGCGCTATCGTAAACAATCTTTCCGCCGATATTGAGAACTTCATCATCAAGATTGATACTTAATTTGCCAGATTTGCTTGTGATAGTGCCCGTTTTAATAAGCGCAGCATTCATGGTTCCCGTGGTAATAAAGTCAGCCACGATACTACCGTCAGCGGTAATCGCCGTAGCATAAGGCCCGTTATAGCCGGTACTAGAATACCCTAACCCGCCTTGATTCCAGCGCCATACCTTAGTCGCGGTCATTGGATCTTCGGTATCCATGATTAAGAGTTCTCCGTTGCGCTTAACAACGTACCCCCCAAGGGCCGAGTTAATCTGTAGGGTGGCGTTATCTATCGCCTTTTGTAAGTCGGTCTTATCCTGGGCTTGTTGCCGTTTTACGTCATTGATTGGATTAACTAACCCATCGTTATAAGAGGGCCTAAAACTTCCTAGCTCAACTTCCTCGATCCGATTAGTCAATGCATTTTTCTTAATTCGAATTACCTTGGCTTTCAAGTCAATTTCCAACTTGGTATGCCTAATCGTTACGATGTCGCCCAAGTAAACCGTTTCAAGGACTGAATAGTTTTTGTACTCAACGGTCTTCGTCAGTTCGATAAAATCCACTTGATAATTCAAAAGCGGTTTATCGTT
The DNA here is from genome assembly GCA_030706025.1 of Bacillota bacterium. GTDB lineage: Bacteria > Bacillota > Desulfitobacteriia > Desulfitobacteriales > Desulfitobacteriaceae > Desulfosporosinus. The sequence goes on from JAUZPJ010000005.1 coordinate 12,469, forward strand.
AGCATCTAAATAAGCTTGAGCCATTTCCCTTAAACTTTCCTCAGTTTCGCAATCCGAAAAGTCCACAGTCTTGATTCGTGGAAAAGGATAGTTATTAACCAAAGCGCTATCGAGGTATTTTTCTGAGAGGGTTAAATTGTCTTTGCCTACGGGAAAGACTCTTGTGCAAACCGAATCCATCGTGAGAGTTTCGTCAATACCAACGATGTTTTTTCCGTAACTGATCAACACCCCCCGATCTAATCCCCTGGCTTGCAATAACTTAATATTGAAGTTATCCCGCACCAGTTCTCCGCCCCATAGGGCAATAATCCCTTCGTCTCCCATGATAGCCTCGACGGGGTTTTTCCTTGTGTACTGCGTTGATAAATTGCCGCCAATGTCGCTCATGCCTTGAAAAGGGTGGTCGTATTGAGTGTAGGATAAGACGGAATTAAGTGCCCCTGCCCCAGACCCCGTGATAGTTACATCTTCAAGAAAGTTGTTGGCTAAATCGTAAAAAATATGACGAGCATTAATCTTGATGCCCGCCAAAGTTTTTTCCTTGTGATAAATCCTAAATAATTGACTATCAGCCTTTATAATGTTTTCCTCGGTTAGGTTTTGCCACTTACCGCGCTTGTCAATGGGGCATTCTAATTCAAGCTCATATTTTCCGTTTAGCTCCTCTTCGACAAATGCTGTTTTGCAGTCGCTTAAAACGACTAGGCCATTATGATTAAAGTTTGTTTCCGATGATTCATAAACGCTAATCATCATAGCCACATCCAATTTGGCGTTATCTCTACTTTGGTAACCGTACCATCCCAACTAAGGTCGTTGACCCCTGTTTCTAGTTTCGGGAAGTCTCCCAACATATTGGCATTCATTAACTGAGTGTCCCGGTATGCGTCCATAAGGACTGAATCAATTACAATGTAATCCGCAATATTACTGAGCCGGATCGTTTCCGAATTTATATAAAGATTAATTGTCCCGGTACCGTAAATTTTTATAACCGGTAGACTCGCTTGAGTTCCTTGATTTATGATGGTACCTGGCGCTGTCATCGTCACAAGATCATTATTAACAGCATATTTGAAGGGCTTGCAGCGAAAGTTGATTGAAAACTGGCCGAATACCTTCCATTCCTGGGTAATATCGATTTGCTCTACTACATGAGCAATATAATATCTATCAACCTGATTGCTAAAGATTAATTTTCCCTCACCGCTATCAAGCCAGGACTTAATCATGTCCGCTTTGGTGGCCACGTCATCATCCTTAAACCCGCAGGATAAAGGGATAATAATGTCCTTGTATGTTTCGTCGTCAACTCTGAGACTGCCGCTCCGGCCTTCGACCTCAAAGTATTGGACATTCCGCGCGGGTTTAGGGATAATGGGGCGCTTTTCTACGACAATGCCGAAATCTTCATAGCTATCTTTGCCAAGAAAATTAAAACTGTACATTTACGCCCCTCCTCTCGCCGCAGCCGCCTGACCTCGATAAAACTCAAGTTTATAGGCTAGGTCCCGAATGTCCATGTCGTTGGCGATGACGATCTTATCCGCGTGGAGTAGTGGACCTGTATTACCCCCCTGTAGTTGCGCCGACGCTTGATTGACATTAACCGTCATGCCTTGAGCGAGTCCTTTCATCGCATTAACTACACGGTATTTATTTTCCTCAATCCCCCTTACTAATCCACTCATAAAGTCTGGCATCCATGATTCGTAATCTACAAGTGGCCCCTTATCTGGCACAGAGAAGTGCAAAAAGGCTCTAATGTCCTGCGCTACTCCCTGAACAGCATCGCCTACAGCAGAAGCGGCGTTTTTAATTCCTCTTACAATTCCCTGAATAATGTCTCCGCCCCACTGAACTGCATCTCCAGGAATTGATTTAATCCAACTTATTGCACTGTTAATTCCTGTTTCTATAGCACTTTTTACGCCTGAAATTGTGTTTGTAACTCCATTTTTCATTGATGTAAACATGTCTGAGCCTATTGTTTGGAGTTTTCCTGGTAATTCATTAAACCAAGTAAGTAGTCCACCCCATATTTCTTTTGCCCCATTTATTATGCTTGTACAAATAGTTATCACGGAGCTCTTAAGATTGTTCCAAGACGTTTCGGCCAAACCTTTTATAGCATTCCAGATGTTTTCTAAAGCTGTCTTTATATTATCCCATATATTTGATAAGTCAGATTTTAATTGCGTAAAATCACCTATAACAATATCCATAACAAGAAGAACAGCACCGAGCACAACATTCTTAATGATGTCCCATGCGTTCTGAAAAATTGTCTGACAGAAAGTTAATGCCGGTTGCAAGAAAGCCAAGATTGTATTTAAACCATTACTAATTGTGACTTTTATACCTTCCCATGCCATAGCTATTGTTGACGTTATCGTGGTCCAAACACTACTAAAAAACTGTGTAATATTTCCCCACGCGGTAATTATCGTAGTCTTTATGCTAGTCCAGAGGTTGCTAAAAAACTCTTTTATTGGGCCCCAGTTCGTTATTATCAGGTAGGCTGCTGCTGCAAGGGCCGCAACTATAGCTATAACAGCTTCTACAGGCACCCCAAGGGTGGCTGCAATAGCTGTCCCAATGGGAGCTAAAAATTCAACTAAGGCCGAAAATACTTTCACTATTGTACTTACCGCCTTGACTAAATTTCCAATGACAACAAGTACAGGACCAATAACTGCCATGATCCCGGCTATCGCAAGAGCAACTTTTTGACTCTTTGTATCAAGTTTAGCAAACCCATCCGCCAATTCTTTAATGGCTGGTGCGATGGTATTTTTAATAATATCTGCGAGGGGTAAAAGCGCAGGTCCTATCGCAAGTTGCACTTCCCGCAAAGCTTTTGTGATGGCTAGACCGGGATTATTGGCGTTCATGGCTGTGGCGGCTGAGTCACTAGCTCCCTTGAAATCCCCAACTCCTTTTACGCCATCAGCCATAGCTGTAATTACATTTTTGCGAACGTCTTCCCACTGGGTGCCGAATAAGGCCGTACCCGCAATATTCTGTTGCACTGGATCTTTCATGGCCGCAAGTGCCGCTACGGTAGCGGTAAATGCTTTTTGGCCGTCTTCCCCACCTTTTGCTATAGCTGCTCCCATCTCCTGAGCATTAAGCCCTATAGCAGCGAATCCATCGGCGGTAGTTTTTGATCCATCTTGAGCCCTAATGTTAAACTCTTTTACGGAATCCCCGACTTTATCCAAGTTGAAAGCTCCGGCTTGAGCGCCTGAGATTAAGATACCCATCATTTGATCAGCACTAAGACCCATCGATTTAAACTGAGGGCTGTATTCATTCAAGGTATCAAGTAATTCTCCCGAATAATCTCCTCCCTTTTGAAATCCAACAGTTATAAGATCCATAGCCTCTTGGCTATTCATCCCGAAGTTTTTCATAAGGGTACCAGCGGTCTTAGTTGTATCCGCAACATCTGCACCGAATAACGTGGCAATTGTCATAGCGGCCTCAGAAACTTTTTGCATTTCATCTTCAGCCAAATCGCCCATGTTTTTCCGCACTGTAATTATAGTATCGTTAACTTCTCCGATGTTTTCTCCGAATCCATTAATCCATACTGCTTGGGCTACAGCTTCAAGATCGGCGGCTGCATCGGCAGTAATACCTAGCGAAGCTTGGAGTTTGCCTTGCGCGTTTTCTGCATCAATGGCGCCCTTGAGCATAACCCCACCAGCGGCAACAATCGGAGCAGTAACCCCAACTGACATCTTTTCCCCGGCACTCTTAATCTTTTCACCAACATTCGAAAAGCTTTCTCCTACTTCTTCAGCCCTTGTCCCAAATGCCTGCAAGGCAGGATTAGCGCTTCTTAGTTGATCCTCAAAACTTTCAAGTCGTTGCTCTGTAGCCGCAACTTCGCGTTGAAAGGCTCGATATTGTCCTTCGCTTATTTCTCCCCTCGCGAATTGCTCATTAACCTGTTCTTGCGCAGCCTTAAGTCGATCTAGCTTTTCCCTGGTTTTATCGACAGCGTTGGTCAAGAGTTGCTGTCTTTGAGCAAGCAACTCAGTGTTTGTCGGGTCAAGCTTCAAGAGCTTTTCGACTTGCTTAAGCTCGCTCTGGATATTTCTACTTGATTTGTTTACGTCAGACAGGGCTGCACTTAACGCCGTTGTGTCCCCAGAAATCTCAACCGATATTCCTTTTATCGTTTCCGCCATATTCTCACCACCTTTTTTAGACATAAGAAAAACCCCTCGAACGAGAGGCTTTACTTACAGCTAAATAAAAGAGAGGGCATCAACCCTCTCCTCATGCGAAGAACTTATCGATGTCTTCCTGTGTTGCCTTACGTGGCTTTTCATCTGATTCCCCAGTTAAGGCCCGCGCATAAGCAAATAAATCCCTAACTCTAAACTCGTTTATCTCTGCCAATGATAAACCGCAACGTTTTCCAATAGCTATTATTTCTAAATCAAGCCTTTCAGGATCACGATCACTTTTTGATTTGCCCTTGTTTTCCTCTACGAAAGAAGCCGTCTGCGGCTTCCTCCAAGGCCGCGGAAAGAACATCTGAATCTGAGAAGTCAAACCCTTCGAGGGTTGAAAGCCATTCCTCAAAGCTCGGGAACTTCTCAGGATGGGCATCTGCTTTAGCCATGGCCCAAATGAGCTGCAAGAGAGCGACGCTATCAAGTTTGGATGGGTCTGTAGTTAAGACTTGCATCTTAACTAGATCACCCAGGAGATCTGATTTGAATTCTTGCTTATAGTACAATAATGCTAATGGCGTAGCTTTGATTCTTATTTGTTTACTACCAATGTTTATCTCCCTCATAAATCCTACCTCCTTAACTAACAATTCTTTTCCGAGAACTGTTATGCCGATTAAATGCTATTTTTTGTTGTCGCAGCCAAGACCTAAATGCTCTAAGATTTTTCCTTCTCTTTCATGGCTGTAATGTTCGTATTGTGGATACCATTTAAAGAAATCTCTGTCCTTTTTACTGCTATTGCAAAATTTGCATGCAGGAAGGATATTGCTATATGTATAACCGCCACCTTTACTAATTGGAATAAAGTGCTCTCTATGCAATAGCGACTTCTTTCCACAGTACGCGCATTTGTAATCAAACTTCTTTCGTTTTTCTTCCCATTGCTCGTTTGTTAATGTATTAGGCAAAGATTTTTCCCTCGTTACCCTTTTATGATGCCACTCCCTAACACGTTCTTTATTTTTTCTTTGATATTCTCCGTGGTAGCATCTAAGATGCTCTTTGTTATCTTCGCAATATTGTTTTATTTTGTCTGCATTTCCCCGGCGATATTTTTTATAGTATTCCGATATCTTACCCTTGTTTTCTTCACGCCATTTCTTTTTAGCAACCAATCTTTTTTCTTTATTCATTTGATGATATTGACTATAATATGCTTTTACATGATCTTGGTTATCTTCCCGCCAGCGTTGATTATATTCCATTCTTTTCTCTTTGTTTTCCTGACGGTATTTTTTATTTCTCTCTGCTATTTTTTCTTTATTCTCTTGGCGATGTTTTTTATTACACTCCTTGCAACAGTGCTTTAATCCATCTTTCTTTGTTCTGTCCTTTTGAAAATATTCATTCGTAGCAGGTAGCTCGTTTTTACAGCGGCAGCATATTCTTCTCTTCATATATTCACCCCTTTACTATATTATATCATAACCTTATGACGTATACAATTTATGATGCTATGATATAATAAAACAGAGGTGATAAATATGCCAAAAATACGCTTTACTACTTACGTCGAAGAAAGTACTCGCAAGCAGTTAAAAAAACTATCCGAAGAATCAAGAGTACCGGAAGCAAGGTATATCCAGGAAGCATTAGAAGATTTACTTAAAAAGTATGTAAAGGCTACCAAATAAGGTAGCCTTTACTCTTAATTCACGCATCTATTACACCACCGCTGCAGGGATAGTGACTGATGTGAAGAACGCCTCATAAGCTGTGGCATTAGTTTCTGACAACTCCATAACGCCTTTCACAATACGCTTGCCGTCAACTTCAATCGGGGTAATTGTGAGACTCAATGTATCGGTAGACGGGTCAACCGATTCGCCTTTTGTTTTATTCTCGGTAGCTGGTCGGCTTGCTTTGCAGTTGTAATATACAAATCGTCGATCTTTCTCATCGCCTTCAACTTGCCCGAGCAGAGCGAATTCTTTTACTACTCCGTCCGCGTCTTCAACGAGCATCCCATTGGTATCCACTGTCCAGCCGAGCATCTCGGCGAGAACTGCATCAGGTACCAAGGCCATTTCTAGGTCTGCGGTGTAACCGTTGTTTGACGTTGCCACATAGTATTGCTGGTTATCTGCGTAAAAAGTGCTGTCTTTGCCTTCTGCCTTCGGTTTAAAGCCGACAGCCCCTGGTATAGCAATAGGCGCTTCCCAAGATGGCTCGCCGCTTACATCGGCAGTTCTAAATGCAATGTGGACCTGTTCAAGCCCAAAAAGTATTTTGTTCATGATTAACCTCCTATCAGTTGTATTTCATAGATGATCTGATACATTTTCTCTTCCTCGATCCATATTCCGGACTTAGAATAAGGCAAGCGCAACTCCTTCAGCTTATCTTGAACGAGTTTTTCCTTGGTTAGATCCTTCTTATTGGTGTAAAGCTCGATCTGAAAATTACCAACATCGACATAGTTGTAATTGTCAGCCATAATGTCGCTGCTGTTCGCGAATTGGTAAGTGATGAATGGCGGAGGCGGAGCTGGATGCTCAGGCGTGCTAACAAATTCGCCATAGGCCACTGGCATACCCAGCGATTTTAGGGCCGTAAATAATTCTGCCTGGCGCATTCCTTAACCACCCCCGCTAATAATTCTACGGATTCGCAGTTGTAATAATGAAGCATATTTCTGCTCAGCTGGCAAAACGTGTGGATACGCTTGCACTCTGCCGCCCCCTCGTTTGGCGTGTCCTTTTTCCAGAAGGTGTACTATGCGGTAATTAGCCGGATTCCAGATAATTCTTCTTGTTATGCCGTAAATATTAGAAGAGTCGAATTTAGTCTTATTAACTATCTTCCACCCTTTCGAGTACCGGCTCCACTGAGAAGAGTTAGCTTTAATTTCTTTCAAGCAGTTATTTGCCTCTTCATCAACCGCTTCACTAATAGCTTCACTAACTTCCGATGTATACTCACGAACCGCATTAACTATCTGATCAGCCAATCGGTCAATTCGAATGTCGTTTCTAGCCATCTGCTGCCACCTTCTCGCAGGTCAAACGGGTTTTTTCTCCCTTACCCTCAACACGTATAACCCTATAAGCGATGGAGTTATTTTTTAATTTCTCTTCACCTTCGTATTCAAAACTGTAAACCTCAAACATCTTAGCCGGACGTAAACCGGTGGCAGCAGCATTGTAAAATTCAGAAGCACCTACTGAAAACTCGTTAGCAAATACTTCACGTTCGCTGGGAGTTTGGATCTGATTGCCAACTTCATCCTCGGTAATTGTAGTTTTGATGAGGTAGATAACTTGGTTATGCCTCACTCAAAACCACCTCCACGGACTTAGAACCATCGATATATACTGAGCCTGCAACGGTTTGATACCCTGTTGCCATAACCGTATAATCGAGATCAATACCACCCTGAGGTATTGTAAAAATTAAAAATCCTTTGGAATTCGTCTCTTTAATCTCCGATCCAGCTGTTATGCTTGCACCATCAACAGGGATACCCCTACTTGTTACTGTAAATGTAACCGTGTACCTAGTATAATCCTGCGCTAAAGTCAAATGTTGCTTTAGCATTTCATAAGATTGTTGCAGTCGTTCAGCATCTGGATTGTCATATCCAAAATTAGCTTTAACGTAGGCAGTAATTGCTCGCCGAATTAAGGCGTCTGTATTATCGTTAGCTTTTGCTATATTAACGCCAGATAAGGCCAGATCTGCTACGGCGGCATCGATCAAGTCTTTAATTTCATCGTCAAAATTTGTAGTATACATGCTTATGCGAAGCCGATTTTTTACATCATCCAATAATGCCACTATTTATCACCGCCAACCTCGCAGGTGTACGGCATTAAAACAACCTTCACGCCGCTTTTCTCATTTTCGTATCGTACTTTCTGCGATAATTGTTCGTGCTCGGATTCCGTTAGAGGCCTTGTTGCTTTAAATACAATAATTGTTTCATCAGGTTTACTTGATAAGTCAACACCCTCAATTAGCTCAGCATCTTTCTTTTTACCCTTAGCCAAAATTGATCACTTCCTTTTAGAGAAAAGAGAGGGCGTTACCCCTCTCTTCTTAGGTCGTTACTTTTTTAATTAATGCAAAGGCTTTAGTCGTGAGCACATCTCCATCAACAATAGAGTACCCCATGTAATCAGTTATCCGTGTTTTGACATGATCTTCTGTATAGATGGTCATGTTTTCATTCACGTTGATAGCGTAACCTTTAGCCACATTACCAAAAAGAATATCACCGTCCGTGACGCTATCCTCTTCTTTTACAGGCAGACCGAACATCCTTCCAATCCCACCAGCTGTTACATCCGGAATAAACAATGGTTTACCATCGCCGTCCTTAATCGTGGCTAATTGCCCCCAGATTGTTGCGCTCGTTGCATAAATTGCAGCCCCGGATTTGTACTTGGATTTAATTTTGCCCATTGCCTCCGTTAGTTTGTCGTAATCCAAGGCATCCGTTGTGACATTATAAGTCACGATTTGCGGGGTATCCGTCTCGGCGGCAATTGCAGTCACAATGCCTTTTGGCTGCGGCTTAAATGTATCTCCGGCTCCAGGTTTACCCTTACCATTGACAATACCTTTAGCTAGAGCAGCCCCGAATTTCTCAGTTAATAGTCCCATAACATATGGGATGAATTCTTGAACAGACATTTTCTTTAACTTCCAAGACACCGGAATTGATTTAGCGAGTTCGCAGCCCTGGAGGTTAAGTTCTCCTGTTCCAAAATCACCATCAGTAACTTCGGTAGCCTCATCATACCAGTCGGCATCATCACCGGAGTCAGTTTCCTTGATGATTGTGAAGTCTCCAGGCACAAACGTCATCGCGGTATCACCGAGAATCGGGAACATCTCCCCAGCATCTTTCCAGATGCCCCTTGCAACCGTTTCTGGAATCAACACAGCATGTGTTGCTGCTCCTTGCGCAGCGTTTTTGATATCTAAATTGAACTTATCGAAGATGACCTTTTCGGAATCACTCATCGGTAAATTCATCATGTATTTAGACCAAGCGTTTAGGTATTCGGCCTTTTCGTCAACAACTTTAGTTTGTTCAAGAACGGCAACAACCTCACCTACAACCGGAACAGATTTATTGGCAATGTTGGTTACGATGGCGCGATCTTTTAAGGCATTCATATTAGCCTGGGCTTTGCAGGCATCTTCGTATTGGGCATCCAGAGCCTCGATATCCTGCATTTTTACATTTGCTTCGTCAACTTTACCATCATCGATAAGGTTTTGGACCGACTCCATCAGTTCGTTTCTTTTAGCAAGATATTGTTCTTTATTCATAGTTTCTACCCCCTAATTTTAATAAATTTAATTTGGCTTGAGCCTTATTCCGCATTAAAATAGCCGCCTGATCTTCTAGATTCGGCGACTCAATGTTTGAAGGCTGTTGCTTTATAAGGTTTCTCACCTTGTTTATTACTTCTGGTGGCAATAACATGGATCCTCCGAAACTAGCAACAAGTTGATTCCCTTCATCGAACATTACTTCATCAGCAAACCCGTTTTCTTTAGCTTGCTGAGCATTGAGCCATGTTTCTTGGTTCATTAACTCAAGCAGGGCTTCTTGAGACATGCCTGTTTTCAAAATATAGGCATTCGCAATCGATTTATTGTAATTCTTAAGCACGTCAGCCTCGTGTTGCATGTTTCTATAATCACCTTCAGCATAACTTGATACATTATGTATCATTATCTGTGCAGTAGGTGAGATTTTAACGACATGCCCAGCCATAGCAATTACACTAGCCGCACTTGCTGCAATCCCGACAACTTTCACGATGATTTTGCCTTGATAATCTTTTAAGGACGTGTAAATTTCAGATCCAGCAAAAACATCTCCGCCGCCGGAATTAATTTCGACCTCTAAATCCTCTCCGTTTGCGCTGTCAATTTGCGAACTTACGTCTTGTGGGCTAGTTGCTTCCATGCCGAACCAGTCATAAACCCATTTGACGCTACTTGATACAATAGGGCCTTTAATATTAATTTTAGCCATCTCTCATCACCTCCTCACACTACTGCGGTATCAAGTCTACGGATCGGGTCATCCCCACCAGCAATTGGTGGCAAGTTCATGACGGCCCTCCATTCGTTCGGAGTAAGCGCCCCCCGGTCAACCATTTGTACCAATTGTAATTTTGTTGCCATCGATGCGTACTGAAGATTATTAGCATTGAACACGATGACGTTCCCAAAAGATCTTTCCCGCCGATTGAAAATCTTCCGGGTCCACTCGTTAGACATTTGTATCGCAATCGGTTCCAACCGTGATTCCCAATAAGCATTCCATTGATCCTCATCGTATTTGTTTTGAACAATGGCATCATTGGTCCCAAATAGCGAATAGATCCGCTGCAGTGTCTTATCCATCTGAATAGCGTTTGGAACATAGTCTTTCGGGTCTACCTGTTTAGCGTCAAACTTGGAATCTGTGGCAGCGGCCCCACCTACATCAGAATCAATAGAAAGGTAAGTGCTAACAAAATCCTTTGTGTTTTGCTTTAAGTCTTCAGGTCTGAGCGTTGTATTGAACTTCAAGATCCACTTGATTACGCTACTGTTTTTAATGGCCTTAACAATACCCTGGTCTGTTGTCGTGACTATATCCATCAGATTGGCTAGTGCAGGTGCTATGGGCTCACCGAAAACATCATTGTCCACATAATCCGTCCGAATATGGATAATATCGCTATACGGAAATGTAAACGATTTGCCATTTCTCAGGAAGAAGCGAAGGTATAACGTACCGAATTTGTCATAAAGCGCTTCAGCCGACACAGCCGGTATCGGGTAAATCTCCTGAGCATAACCATTATCATCACGCACAATCAATGCAAAGGCATTGTTATTCAAAGCTAACTGATTTGTCATCTTCTCTTGAAGCATTTGCCCTGTCATATACGGATTAGGTTCCTCAAGTAAAAAACGAATATAAACATCCGGATTAATCTTGAATCCTTCTTGGGTATTACTGCGCAAATGTTGTGCAACTAGCTTACCCATAGCGTTTGCCATTGGCCTTATGCACGATCTGACGATATCTGATTCGTACAATTGTCCATTCCAGGAATAAAACCCATTACCTCTTTCGGTAACTAGCTCAAATCTTGTGGTAGTGGGACTTTTATTAAACATTTTTCCAATCATGTTTCTGATCCCCACGTTAACACCCCTTTAAATCATGTTCTGATAATCATTTAATTTATCCTGTAGCACGACATAAGCATCAAGTAGCGCCGCCGTGCCATCAATCCTTTGTTTCTGGTTCTTGGTTTTACACGGTTGGATATTTAAGTTCTTATCAACCTCAATTGCCGTGTTAGAGAGACACCATTTGTCGATTGGATTGTTGTTATAATTAATGACCTTGGCCTCCAAGTCTGCCGCAAGAGATTTCATTGGAGCAGATAAAGTTTTTTTACCTTGATGAACTGGTATCATGGCATCTTTTCCAAAGTGCCCCTGCATCTCCTGCGCCCACATTTCCGCAGACCATGCGTCATAACCTATCCACGGAAGATATATATCGTATTCATTCTGAATCTCCAAGAACCAATCCGTTACAAACTTGGGATTGACTTTATTTCCTGGTGTTGTTCTGAGTAATCCTAACTCGTGCCACTTATCATAAGGAATCTTATCCTCCTTAGTTTTTTTCTCGAGTAAATCCTCAGGTAACCAGTACATTTGGATAGCATAAATTATTGGATCGTTCGGTAACATGAAAATGACCTTAGCCGCTGTAAGGTCAGTTGTGGATGAGAGGTCTGTCCCTCCTATGCCATATTTAGGTTTTAATGCTTTGATAACAAACGTCGCTTCGTTGTTAAGTTGCTCAAAGGTTAACCATGCTTCACTCGATGTCTCTCGAATATTGAAGTCCTTACAGAGTAAATTCTTCTGCAACATCGGATTAGCAATGGCACGTTTTACTTTATCAAGTAACTTCTGTCGATCCTTAATGGTCCCGAGCCCAGGGTTTGCCTTCTGGTGCATTGCTGGATCTGTCCACTCTTCGCGCTTGTCCAGCTCGTAGATAACTGCAAATAAGTGATCATCCTCAAATCCTTCTACTTCGTCAATGCACTTACTGGCCGTCTCGTACTCTGTGTCGAATACTGCTTCTCGCACAGTGCCGGCTGTCGTTGTCTCGAAGAACATCGGCTGCTCTCGGGCTGTCATGCCATCATAGATAACATCGTAGAGATTCTGATCTTTCCACGCGTGAATCTCATCTGCTAATGCCCCGTGAGGATTAAGTCCGTCAAGGGTGTCACTGTCAGATCCCAGAAATTTAAAAAAGCTGTCGTTGAATTCTCCGACAAGCTCTGCGACCAGGCATTTTATTTTCTTTTTCAGTACCGGTGACTTACGGACCATGCGCTTTGCTTCAAGCCAAATGATTTTAGCTTGGTCTTTCTTAGTTGCGACAGCGTAGATCTCAGGACCCGCTTCTCCGTCTGCTACTTGTAGGTATAAACCAACTGCAGCAGAAAGGGTTGATTTCCCGTTTTTTCTGGCAACGATGAGAAGTGTCTTTGTATGTTTTCTCAGGCCCGTGTCTTTATCGATGAATCCAAACATACCGGCAATCAAAGCCTTTTGCCAGAGTTCCAGTAAGACTGGCTTTCCGCCCCATTTACCTTTGCTGTGTTTACAGTATTTCTCGATAAATGTTATGGCGTGGTTGGCTTTGTTCTCATCATAGATCCATTGACCTGCAGGATTAAGGATTATCTGTTCAAGTTTAAAGTAAACCTTCTTGATCTTACGAGGTACAATTACCCCACCGTTTCGGATAGCCTCGCAATATCTCAAGATAGGATTCTCGTAATTAAAGACTAACGGCTTTTTATTTTGAGCCGACGAATTCATCAAAGTCATCACCCACTCCTGGGGTGCCAACCTGCTTCGGTAGCAGATCTGATAATTGTTTGATAATCGCCATATGGTTTTTAATCATGGTGTTGTATATCTCAACTTCAGGAGACTTCTTAGTTCCCCATTGGTTCTCTCCGTTTTGGTATTCGGATACCGATCCGACTCGATTGATTGTTATTTGCAGATCCTCCAGGGTAACAGTCATGAAGGCGGCGTTTCGGATAAGCGAATTTGCAGTGTCCATTTTATCTTTGTCTAAGTCTCGAAAAATTCTTTTAAGTCTGGACATCTCTCTTTTTATCGCTTTATCTTTTTCTTCTTTTGTGAAATTACTCGTATTATCCATCGTCTCACCGCCTTTACCCTGTGCTCTTTTGCGATAGGTTTATATTATAACCACACCCCCTATAGAGCGTCCTGCGCGTTACTCCAAGGTTCACTGACCGGTCTCTTATTAATTTAGTGCGAATTTATTGATGGGGGGAGTTGGTTTATGTTTTATTTTGTCGAATATTAGTATTATTGCACTTGATTAGCCATTAACATTATTTATTTCAACTAGCTGTCCGCTATCGTCGAACATTAATCCGTCTCTCGTTGCCTCAACCCTTACAGCAACCCCATGACCTTCGTTCTTATCATGGCATTCCTTACACTCATACCTTAAGTAGTTCCAGTTTAAGGTTACATCTGGATCATTTATATTAAATGGCGTCAAGAGTATCGTGTGATGAAGAATCTTACCAGGCTTATCTATTCCTTTCTCAGCACATGTTTCACAAAGTCCATACACAGATGCAATGTAAGCTATTCTGCATTGTTGCCATGCCTTGGAACGATAGAAAGGGCGAGCCCATTCTTTAGCCATTACCCGCGCCTTGTCTGCCGGATCCCACCACGTTCACGTCGATACCCATCATGCATCATTAGTCTTTCAATCTCTCGATTACCCTCGCCAATCTCTTCGTGATACTTGCATCGCATCCCAAGCCAGTTATAACAATTGATACAAGTAGGTTTATCCTCTGGGCTTTTCTCCTTGTAACGATGACACTTAGGGTTTGCGGGCAAGATAATCACGTCCTTTCAGTGATAGCCTAAAATAAAATAAGCGAACCCCAGATTCAGTCTCAATCAGATTGAGACCTCTCCGTTAAGTTCGCTTCTTTACTGCCTATTATTTTATCACATCGAAAGTCAAAAAAGTGTGCAAAGATTTTGCAAAGATTAACCCCTGAGCTCCCATTTTTCAACATCGAGTGTTTCAGTCATAGGGATACCCCTAAAAGATACACCATCTTTGTTGTAAAATAAAAGTCGATAACCAATGTCTTTCTCTATGGTGTCTTTCTCTCTGGCTAGTTCGTTAAAGAAATCAGGGTGTATGAGAATTAGCTCCACTCTTTTTGTTTTTACGTGGTACTGTTGATTCATTTCTTGTTCCTTATCCCAAATGTCATCCATCAGTTGGTAAGACAACTTCCTCTCTGATCCCATTCGCATAACCTCCCCCCAGTTTTCTCTGTATGCCAATTCTATCAGATATCCTGACCGTAAGCTATATCGCTTTAACCGCGTCAAGGCCGAAATGTCTCACTGCAAACTTCTTTATCGCTTTATCCTTGACGTAATACACATTGCGTCTACCATAACCAATCTTAGGTCCGATCTCATCCTTAGGTGCCCGTTCGATATACCATTCTCTTAAGACCTTGCCGTACAACTCACACCCTGGATCCTTGCTTATATCGTCTAACATCTGATCAACCTTACCGAGTTCAAGCATCGTCGCTTCACGATTCTCAGTCAGCGTCTTGATCTTGAACATAAGGTTATAGGTATTATCGTCTGCATCTCCAGATCCATGAACGCCAGTAGGCTCAAGACTGATAGCATTTAGCGCGCTCGGGCTTTGTCGACTGACAATCTTGGCGATCTCTCGGTTCATATTCTCAATGCTCCTGTAGAGATCGTTATAGTACCAAAGGATGTTCTCGGCCTCTTTGATGTAGTTCAATTGATTCACTCCTCTCTCTTCCCCGCACACAACATCGCACAAATCGCAAACCCAACAGGAGCCCAGAAGAATGCACTCAGCAGAAATGTCTTCATCCTCTACTGCCCCCTCAGCCTCTTTAGCTCCTCCAGCGCCTCTGTAAGGTAACAACACCTACCGCCATCGGTTCGACACTTCAAGGCTAAAAGGATCTTACTCTCAATACCCTTAACAAGCTTGTCCCTGCGCTCTTTCTCAGCTGCCAGGTACTTAAACCCATCGATCAGTTCTTCTTTCGCCATCTCAAGCCAGTCGTATTTATTTTCCATCGGTTGAAGTTCATGGCCGTATTTCTCGATGCCCTTCATTTCCTGAGTTCTGGCTGTTCTCGAGAATTGGTTAATTACTTTTTCAAGGAATGTTTTGTTAGCCAGCTCACGCATCCCCTTTCTCCTCACACAATTACCCATCTTCCGCCACAATAAGGGCATTGAGAAAACGTTAATACATAACCGTCTATAGGCCCCTCGATGCGACCTTCATCCGGCTTGTAAAAGGTTTTGAGGCAAGACGCACACTGCTTTCTTTTCTGTCTGAACAACTTCCACATTATTACTTTCACGCACTTACCTCCTCAACGCAGTATGGGCACTTTCCATCCCCAGGACTCATATCAAACACCGGCACCCCATACCCAACGAATAACTCTCTCAGCCTGCAGCCCTCTGGACTCTTCCGGCAACTCCTACAAACTCCTAAAGCTGTCTCGCATATTTCCCATAAGTCATCCGTCTCAACGGCTTGCACACTTTCGAGTTTAAAGATTTCGTTACGTTTCCTCACTGCTTCGTCTTTATAACAAACGAGGAATTCCATCTTTTCTGCTTGGTGCATGAGTCTGGCGATTTCGATTTGGTCAAGTCCTTTCAGTAACGTATCTGTTGCTCTAAGGATAAATGACTTAGCCATTCTCAGGGATTTTACAGAGTCCTTGTTTCGATTGTGCTTAGCCCATTCGTTTGAGAGATCGTTTAGGTAGTCCACGAACAATGCTAGTGTTAGGGCTTGATCTTTTTCTTCACGGTTCAGATAGCTTTTCACTTTACCGCCACCACCTTTGCCTTGGATTCTAGCCCTCTTCCAAACTTAAAAAACCTAAACGCTGTTTTATCGGCTAATACTGAAGCTTCCTTTTTGTTCATGGGCTTAAGTGTCGCGGCATCCATCGGGTCCCATCCCCTTCTCATGCGATAACCGAACGTATCTTTTGAAATCCCATTACTTCGGGCCAAATCTAAGAAGAACTTAGGATATTTTCGAGTTCTTTCGGTCATTGTATTAACTACTTCTTCTTTAGTTTTTACAGGAATTGAAGCCGCTTCCTGTGGTGTCATCCCTCTTTTGATCCTTGTATAAAAAGTTTTATAGCCAATTCCGTTTTTATTAGCAACCTTTAGTAATTCACCCCACACATAATGCTTTTGTATCGGCTGCGAAATTGCTCTTTCAATGCTCCATCCGTAACTTCTAACCCGCGTGTTGAGAGTATTTGCGCGTATACCATTTTTCGCCGCTATTTCATATTGCTCCGGAGTAATGTAATAGCTATATGCCATTAATCTTCCTCCTTCAACTCAACCCCGCAGTACGCCATTAATCGTTTACATATCGGACACGGCTCAGGCTTATCATCTTTATCACAAACTAGATACATAACTGAACCTTCTAGTTCTCCAAGGCCAACTTCCAATAAAGCCATTTGCTCGGCATGAATGCTATGGCATTCGGAATAATCACCTTTGTTATGCTCTAATCCTTCCCTAGCGCAGACCATACAGCCAATCGGTGCCTCATTCCAACCTACGTTCAGAATTTTGCCAAACTCGTCCACAATCAAAGCAGCATATTTTCTACGAAGGCAATTACTTAGATTCAAGAATGTTCTGGCTTCATCGAAGTAATTCATCCGCAAGAGCTCCACCCGCAAGCCGGATCCGGACATTGTTTACATCCTCCTGTATAAATCAATGTAGTCCCGCAATACGGACATGTGTTTTTTGACTCCTCACGATTAATGCTTTTTTGCGGATCAAATCCATCAGGATACCTTTTCCTGAGCTTTTCAACATTCTTCCACGCTACATCTTCAAGAGTTAATCCTGCCGAAGTTGCTAAAGTCGCAACATACCAAAGTACATCTCCAAGCTCTTTACAGAGTTTATCCTCGTCCAACTCATGGCCGTGGAAAATAACTTTCTTGAGATAATCAGTTACCTCTCCAGCTTCTCCGGATAAGCCCATGCTAAAGTTTGCAAGCCGATCTTCTAGGCACTCATGATCTCCTGCTGTCCTTTCGGCATGTCTCTGATATTCAATCATTTCCATGATTCAAACCTCACTCCACAACTCTTATTTTTCTTACGCCTTTATAAACGATTTTCCCTAAATCCTGAAGGTCTAAAAGATATCCCTGAACCATAGAAGTGCTTTTCACTCCGATGGCAGCTCCTATTTCACGAACCGTTGGAGCCCAGTGGTTTTCATCGTGGTATTCTTGGATGAATGTTAAGATCTTTTTGTTAAGCTCGGATCTTATCACTCTATTACCTCCCCATTAAATCCAAATAATCCAACACGATCCCGCCTGATTCCCTAACCTCTCTGAACTTCTCGAAATCCTTTACGGGTATGCTCTTACGTCCATCGTTTAGCGATTTGAGCCAGTACATGTGCACATCGGCCAACTCAAGCCGATATATCTTACCTAGTGCAGTCATTTCGATGATAAAAAACGCCGTCCCACCCTGTTCTTGCCATCTTCCAAGGAAATCAATTTGATGCTGTTCGATGTTCTCCAGGGGAAACAGCGTTTTCCTATGGCATTGTTTTGCATCAAAGGCTATCGCTTTTTCCCCAGCTACACCGATAAAATCCACCGTGCTTTTTTCAGCGGGGAAGGCAGAAACAATCTGCTTTCCCCTTCTGATTACGGTCCATGGTGTACTTATTTTTTGAATCAGCGCGAGTCCTTTACTTTGATATTGCTTGTTAGCGTAGATGATAAGGTCTTCGAGGGATTTGCCACGGTTAGCGAAGTTGGTCACTAAATCACCTCAATCTTTGGCATCATTCATATGAGCCCCGTAATTAAAGGCAAGAAAAAAGAAAGTAAAAATACACCACGCCAGAAAGTATTTCATTGGCTTCCCCCTAAAAAGGTATATCCGAGTCCAAATTAACTTCATGCCCTAACGAACTTGTAAGAGATCCTGACGAGTTGCCGCTCTTCTGTGGAAAGTCGAAATCCTCAACAACCACTTCACTCGCCCAATGCTTAACTCCGTCCTTGTCGTATGTTCTAACCTGCAATCTTCCCGAAATCGTGAACACTTGACCCTTCTTTACATACTCTGCGATCAATTCCCCTTGCTTACCCCATGACTGACAGTTGATAAAATCAGATTCATACTCACCCTGAGTGTTTTTGTAGGACCTTTTTACTGCCAATGTAAAGGAACATACCGCCTTGCCGCTGGTTGTATACCTGAGGGACGGTTCCGCCGTTGTGCGGCCCGAAAGCACAATTTTATTCATGCCGATTCACCAGCCATCATCTTCATTAAGCGCTCCTCTATCTCGGCCTCAACGCGCTTAATTTCCATTCTGCGAACATGGACTATACTCTCCTTAATACCAGCTAGCATATTCCCAACCTGATTCCATCTATCTTCAACAGTCAATTCCTTAGGCTCGGACCACCGCTCCTCGAGTTCCTTCACATGCGTCTCAAATTCTGACACATCCCCATAATAAGCCTCACAAGCTTCGTCTATGCCCTTTTTGGGGCAATCACACGCGGACTGATCTTTCAACTCGTCAGACACCCCATTCTGCTCGTCTGGCGGAACATGGTACGTTTCGGATGGATTCATTTCTACCTCGTTAACTTTCAACCCCGCATTTACTAGTTCCATCTCTCTGTCCTCCCTTTCCTTTTTGTATCTCAAATGCATCATGAGAGCATGGGTTGTGCCAACGCTAACCATGTATTTTTTGGCGACATCCCTGTAAGATCCGATTTCCTCAAACTGTTCAATGGTCGTGATTTCCTCCTTGAGCGTTTTGCAGTTTTCGATCTGACTAACACTCGGCACAGTCGTTCCCTCCTCG
>JAUZPJ010000050.1 GCA_030706025.1 Bacillota bacterium
ATAATTCTAATTGGTGCATTAATTCGTTCCCTTGTAGAAAGAAGTTCCAAATCCAATAAGGAAAAAGAAGTTAAAGTTGCAAATGGTATAAGTTTATCTTATGGACTTGTTGCTGGCGGCTCTATAATAGGGCTTGTTGGCATAATACTTCAAGTGACAGGTGTTATAAAGGGAACTGGGCCAAGCGGGTTCGCTAATTCTAACTCAATGGCATTTATAATATTGGCCGCTCTAGTAATAACTACAATAATACCTATAGTTAACAGCAAGGTGAAAGATGCTTAATTGAACACAGGAGGGCAAAATGCCGATATCAATTTTTGGGACAATGTTAGGATATATGCTGTTTTGTGCTTGGGATATTCTATAGGGGTGAATCAGATGTATCAACATAAAATGAAAGAGGACATCCGGTGTCCTCTTGAATATGGCCTTGAAATTTCCGGTGGGAAGTGGAAATCACGAATCATATGTGTCTTGGCTGAAAAAGTCACTTTACGATACAGTACACTTCGAAAAGAAATGAGTAATATCACGGATGCTGTTCTGGCATCCACCCTCAAGGAACTGATTGCAGATGATATTGTGCATAGAAAGTCATTCGATGAGATTCCGCCTCGTGTGGAGTATTGCCTCACTGAGAAAGGCAATTCTGTGGTTCCTATTTTGCAGAGTATTTGCAGATGGTCTGGAGCCTATCACAAAGAAGATAATGAAAATACAATGACGCAATGTAAAAAATGTGATTATTAGTAAGGAAAAGGAGGCATTTTCCAATGACGATTACTTACACGGAGGAAAAGAAATTCACGCAAGAAGAAGTGCAGCGATTATTCTTATCTGTTGGCTGGGTGTCTGGACAATACCCAAGTCGATTGTATAAGGCATTGATAAATTCATCTACAGTCTTAACAGCTTGGGATGGCGATAAATTAGTCGGTCTCGTACGGGTGCTGGATGACAGCGAGATGGTAGCATATATGCACTATGTCCTGGTAAATCCTGATTATCAAGGACGGAAAATTGCTGGAACAATGATTGGAATGATTAAAGAAAAATATAAGGATTATGTATATCTTGAAATTATGCCTGAAGAGAGCAAAAATGCGGCTTTTTATGAAAAGTTTGGTTTCAGGATTATGGCAGATGGCGTAGCAATGCAACTTTGCAATTTTAATAATCAGTATTAACAAATACAGAAAAAGCCCTACAACCGTAAAGTTGTAGGCTTCTCTGAACTTCACCAAATTTAATTCATGCCTAATCGGAATTGAGATTTCCTTCATTGGTAATGTTCATACAGGAGGGTATTGTTATTTAGTTTCGCGCAAGGATAAGTCGCAGTGGGTATACGCGAATTGAATTATGGATTCAGAGTTTTTGAGTAAAACAATAATGCTTGGTCTTATTCATATTGTATTCTAAGAAAACCTATAAAATAGAAATGGAATTAATAGACTCTTAATATGTTGAAAGGTCGTTTCCAAATTCAGGCTGGATCCAATAGTGTTCCTAACTTTTCCCTTTATTTTTCCTTCCGGAGTATTTCGCCCCCAATTTTTAATCTGTATTTATTCAATTTCTTTACTTTTTCAATAAGGGTTTGAAATCCATATAGAAGCAAGGAGTCAATAAATAATAGAAGGGATAGTTGAAGTTTTTTCATTCGAACTAATGATGCGATTCCCCATTTTGTCAGCCACTTATCCACTAAAATATAAGTAAAAATCGAATCAACAATCAAATTTACTATCAGATAACGATAAAATTTTCCGTAAGTCAATTTAAGAATCCACATCGAACTAACCATAAATGGGCCCCATACAAAAGGAAATGAGCCTGATAATCTAGGGTGGAGTTTTTCATACCACCACCACCACTTTCTTTTTTTAGCAATAGCATTTTCCCATCTTGTGACTAAAGCAATGAATATACCCGCTGGGAAAAGTCGTTTGGAAGCATTTTTCCCCATTAAGGGAACTGTGAGCCATGATAAGAACATCATCAAAATTAATATTGGTTTGTTATATTTCATTAATTTCACCATTAAACCCTCCAATACCAACCATAGAATTAATATCCCCTAGAAAGAAAATTTTATGACGTAGAATTTTTTGCTGACCTTAAAAGATTAGTTAGTGTTGGTTGGAGTGTTGAATTGTATTCCTGGGAAGAAACTTGTCATGGAGACCTCTGTGGGGGTTGGGCATCGAATGGTGACCTCACCCGGAGGAGCGTTAAAGTGTGTTTGTCACTTTGCAAAAATAGTTGACAAAGTCAAATAAATTATTACAATAATTTTATACTTATAAAGTGCCAATTATTGAGGAGGAGGGTCCATCGTGAATTCGCGATATATAAATTTGATACATATCATTCGAAGATTCAATCGGTTCTACACTAATATTTTGGGATTACTGGACAAGCATATTTATGAAAGCGAATTTTCACTTGCGGAAGTTCGGGTTTTATACGATATTGGACATACGGAATTTTGTACAGCTAAGAAATTAATAGAAGAGTTAAAAATTGACCCAGGCTATCTAAGCAGAATAATAAAACGCTTTGAGAATGATAGCCTTATATACAGAGTACAGTCCTCGGAGGATGGTCGGTTATATTACCTTTACCTTTCAGATAAAGGTAAAGATACTCTTTCAAGGTTGGATGACCTGTCTAACGATCAAATCTATAAAATGATCAGCTGTCTGCCAGAACAGGATAAAATGAGCGTCGTAGAAAGTATGGAAACTATCGAAAACGCCCTCTCAGAAAAACCTATAAAAAATAGAGAAAAGATTATAATTCGCAATGAATTGAGACCGGGAGATGTGGGCTATTTAATTCATCTCCATGGCTGGATTTATGCACAAGAATGTGAGTTTAACTATATGTTTGAAGGCTATGTCTGCAAAACCATTTTCGATTTATTTAATAATTACAACGTGGAAAAGGATAGATTCTGGTTTGCAGAAGCGAATGGAGAAATGATTGGTGCCATTGCTATTGTCGGACATTCTGCGAATCGGGCTCAGTTAAGATGGTTCATTCTCAATCCATTATTCAGAGGAATTGGCTTGGGAAACACTCTGCTAAATGAAGCTATGAAATACTGCAAGAAGAAAGGATATAAGCAGGTATTTCTAGTGACTACGGATGACCAAAAAATTGCGATCAAAATGTACATGAAAGTAGGGTTTAGGAAAGTAGCGGAACATGAAAATAAAGTGTGGGGAAAGAAATTGATTGAACAAACCTATGAGTTAAACTTACCGTAAGAACTTATGAGTGCTAAGTTATTAACATATTTTGTTGAGCATCCGCTTTTTAAATACGACGATTATGAGCTTGTCGTTAATGTTATAATTATTTCAATAGTACTAACCAATGAAGCATAGGTACATGGGTAAAGAAAAGACTACAAAGGAAAGAAAGAATAAATGGCAAAAGCTAAATCATATGTAAAATATATATTATCTCTATTTATTTTTGGTTCGAATGGCATAGTAGCCAGTTATATTTTACTCAGTAGTTCTGAAATTGTACTTTCAAGAACCATTATAGGCAGCTTGTTCTTGGGACTCGTTTTTATTTTCGGCCGGAAAAGACCACAATTCGAACAAATAAGAAAGCAATGGTTTTATTTGTTGGGTTCCGGTATTTCCATGGGGTTAAGCTGGATATTTTTATTCGAGGCTTATCGGCTAACCGGTGTCAGTACTGCAACTCTTGCATATTATTGCGGGCCTGTAATTGTAATAGCAGTTGCACCTTTCATATTCCATGAAAAAATGACAGTAAGCAAAATGATCGGTATCTTCTTGGTTGCTTTGGGTATGGTGTTCGTAAACGGTTCGGATTTCTTAGCAGAGGGTATGTCTTGGGGACTTATGTGTGGAATAATTTCTGCGTTGCTTTATTCCACAATGATAATTTCGAATAAAAAAGTGAAAATACTTACAGGGCTTGAGATTACCCTTGTTCAACTTGTTACTGCCTGTGCAGTAGTTGCTCTTTACACATTGTCGATGCACAAAGGAACAATTTCTATATCCGGTTCAAATGTTATACCGATTTTATTCCTCGGGGTGGTTAATACAGGGATTGGATGTTATTTGTATTTTTCTTCTATTCATGAGCTTCCAGCACAGTCAGTAGCCATATGCAGTTATATTGACCCTTTATCCGCTCTGGTATTCTCGGCAATCATTCTTAACGAACACCTGAGTATGGTTCAATTCTTAGGTGCGATTTTGATATTATGCGGTGCTGCATTTGGCGAGTTATCTATTCAAGAAAAACACATAGGTTGGTTCCGAAGACTTATTGGATTGACCAGTTGTATCAAAGATTGAGTTTAGCCTAATTATCTCAACTAAGTACTCAATAATTGATACAATTATTGAACATAAAAAGTCCAGCAATGCTGGGCTTTTCGGCGTTTCTGGGTAGTTTAAGCATCGCTTTGGGCGGTGCTTTCTCTGTTTTTGTACCGGAATCGTTAAAAAATGGACCCCCCTTGAGGGTGAAAACGACCTATCGTTAAAAGGTTTGAGGAATGGTTAAAAAGTGTACACTTCAATGCAACATAATTAAATTCGGGAAGTCCCCTTCCGAACGTAGTCCTACACTCCTCAATATTAGTTTGCTTTTAATTAAAATAATTACAAATAAATATCTTGACTTCGAGATATAAAGGGCATATATTAATCTTGAAATCAAGATACTTCAAGGAGGGATGCAATAGGACGTATGAACAGTTTGAATTTGAAATTGGTTATCGCAATGGCAAGAAGCTATAATAAACTGTTTTCGCATATTGAAAAAAATGTACAAGAATACGGTTTTACTCTCAGTGAATTCGGCGTCCTCGAATTCTTATGGCACAAGGGGAAGCAGCCGGTACAAAAGATCGCCGAGAAGATTCTAGTCACAAGCGGTACCATCACCTATATTATTGATAAGCTGCAAAAAAACGGGCTGGTGGAACGAAAGAAATGTGAGAATGATAAGAGAGTTTATTATGTTGGCCTAACTCCAAAAGGTGAAGAAGTGATTGGGAAGTTATTTCCGAAGCATCAGCAATTTATCGATAACCTGTTAGCAGGTATAGATGAAGATGTGAAAAAGAACTTGTTAAGAAGTCTGCTGGATCTAAGAGCCTCGATTTGAATTGCATTGCTTTCATGCAATCTAAACGCTCAAGAGGCCAGGAGGAATCATGTTATAGGCTTTGACACACACCCTCACTAGAGGGCATGTTCAGTATATGAGTGCAGGAACAGGGGTCTACCATAGCGAGCATAATTTATTTTAAAATAGTATTTTTGGAGGGAAACATATATGTCCTTTACGATTAAATCTAAAAATGATGTTTTTAAATTTGCCTTACCACTTCATGACTATCTGAGTCTGCATGGTAAATTCGAAGAGGCCGAGGCTCTGGCCAGTTTAGTAGACTCCTGTTACCCACAGGATGCCTATGCTTTGGAAGCCCATCGCAAGGCCTTTAAACAAATCCGTGAAACGATTACGGACTTGCCTCCAGAATATCAACATGCGTTAGATGATGCGTTGAGAGTTCTTTCTGAATGAAAGTGTCGATGAATAGGTCGCTTTTGAATTCAGGGACCATTCAATTTCCCTAAATATTTGGAATAAAATAAAGGAGAATGCTTATGGCAAACCCAAAAATCAAAATTACTCATGCAGGTCCCTATATCGTTTCTGGCAATGTGCCCTTGGTTGAGAAAATCATTACCCCAAAAGGAAAAAAATATGAATTGCTTGATGGACGCGACTTGCCGCAAGCCGAGGAGTATGCCCTATGCCGCTGTGGCAAGTCAAAAAATGCCCCGTTTTGTGACGGTTCCCATGAAAAGCACGGTTTTATAGGCACTGAAACGGCGTCAAGAGCCAAATATGAAGACCGGGCGGAATTGATGGAAGGACCAGAGATCGATCTGTTGGATGACAACCGGTGTGCCTTTGCCCGTTTTTGCCACAGAGATAATGGCAACGTGTGGGAACTGACTCAACAATCTCATTTGGGTGACAACCGGAGTGAAGCGATAATTGCTGCAAGCGAGTGTTTGGCAGGGAGACTTGTCGCAGTGAATAAAGACGGAAATGCAATTGAACCAGAACTTGAGCCTTCCATTGATATCATTCAAGATCCTGAAAAAAGGGTAAGTGCCGGTATTTTCGTCAAAGGAAATATTCCTATCGAAGGGGCAGAGGGTGAAACCTATGAAGTAAGGAACAGAGTGGCGTTGTGCCGCTGTGGGAATTCCAACAATAAGCCTTTCTGCGATGCCACACATGTTATGACAAAGTTTATAGATAAGAAATGATGGATTATTATCCAGCTATATAAGAGATAGATTAACTCAAGCTAAACGAGGTATATGTATGAAAAAAATGCCAGTTGTTTTTATTGGCCACGGTTCTCCCATGAATGCTATTGAAGAAAATGAATACACGCGGGGATGGGGTGATATAGCCGCTAGAATCCCCACGCCGGAGGCAATACTTGCTATATCAGCTCATTGGTCGGTACACGGAACCCGTATTTCGGATGATCCCAATCCGAAAACCATTTATGATATGTATGGTTTCCCGCAAGAATTATACAACCTTCAATACAGTCCCGCAGGAGCGCCCGCCTTAGCACACGTAACAAAAGAATTAGTTGGAAATGCTCAGATTGACAATAGCTGGGGTGTAGACCATGGAACGTGGTCAATTCTGACAAAGATGTATCCCAATGCGGATATTCCCGTTTTTCAAATGAGTGTTAATCAGGATTTGAACGCTTATGAACATTTTGAAATCGGAAAGAAATTGAGATTACTAAGAGAAAAAGGTGTACTCATTTTCGGCAGCGGAAACGTGGTGCATAACCTAGCCAGGGTGAACTGGAATATGGATGGCGGGTATGATTGGGCTGTCGAATTCGACAATTATATCAAAGATAAAATTGTCAAAAAGGAATACAAAGATGTTATCGATTATCAGAAAGCAGGAGTAATCGCCGAATTATCCTTTATGACATCAGAACATTTTGATCCGTTACTATATGTTTTGGGAGCTTCGGAGGATGCGGATAAGCTTTCTATTCTTAATAATTCATGTACCTTAGGAGCGCTTTCTATGACAAGTTACTTGTTTGAAAGTTAGATCGGCAACTTTATTATCCAGTTTTGAAAAAGAAATTCTAATAAACCCCTCATCGCATAAAAAAGCCTCCTGCTTGGAAGAAAGAGGACCGTATCATTACGGTCCTTAAATGATTATTGACTAACGAATGTGATTGCTCGCAATGGAATGCGCACAACAGGGCGGATTCCATCGATTGGAGTTCCAATGTTAGAGAAGAGTTGTGCATTAGTTAAAGTGGCGACACCATCTTGAATTCCCCCAAAGTTTCCGATCCAGAAACTTGAATCCTCACCTACTACCAGTCTAGTCCCAATAGGGTAATTGTCAAAAAGCGCAACGATAGGTGGAACTGGCGTAAAAGGTACTCCAAAGCCCATTTAGATAGCCCCCTTTTTAAAATTTTGGCCAGTGGCCTATAAGAAGTCTCTTCAGATTAGAGGGGGTATCTCACTTTCTAATTCATAATATGCGTCTTGTCCTAAAATGGTTACTACCCATCCTAGGGAGGGAATCCCTCTCTCGCTTAGTGCGGGGGAGGGCCTTTTTGATTTATAGACAAGCTTTCCCTTACTTTGCGGTTTAGGTTCATTAAATAGTACCTTTCAACTGAATAGTGTTTATATATAGGATAACGAATGAGCGAACTTTATTTATCCCTCCATTCACGTTGTCTTTGACGTTAGATAGAGTTTTAAATCATAAACAGTTATAAAAACAAAGTTGTCAGCCAGACTAACGTTACAGATCTAAACTTATGGAGGATAAGTCATGTTCATTAAAAGAAAGAATCCAAAAGCGCTTGTTTTACTATTACTAGTATTTAGTTGCATTATCCTACCGGTAAAAGCCTCAACTCTAAACCATGCGCTGCCTTTAAAGCCCAATTTGGTTGCTCCCAAAGACAATGCTTCTGATTTAACCGAAACTGGAAAACCAATATTGACGTTTGGGGTAGTTAGTGATATTCATGTTCAAGCGAAGGATATTCAGGCTAAGTCGAAGTTTCTAAAGATGCTGAGTGATATGAAAGAGCATCTTAATATTCGTACATTAATTATTAATGGTGATTTAGGAAATGGAAGTTCATATGATTACTCTACGCTTCGAAAACTTATAGTCTCGCAGGGCAATAACCTTAAAATTTTTTATACTATTGGGAACCACGAATTTTATCAAGCCTATGTAAACCCGAAAACCAAGCGTTGGAGTCCTCAAACGTTTCCCAATAGTGAATCAGAACAAACTGCAATCAACAGATTTTTAAGTTTCACTGGACAACCAAAAGTATAT
Organism: Bacillota bacterium; assembly: GCA_030706025.1. Lineage (GTDB taxonomy): Bacteria > Bacillota > Desulfitobacteriia > Desulfitobacteriales > Desulfitobacteriaceae > Desulfosporosinus. The sequence goes on from JAUZPJ010000050.1 coordinate 8,452, forward strand.
TATGATAAATATATTTCAGGGTATCATTTTATTTTTCTTGGCTCGGAGAAGTCGGCAATAAGTGGAAGAGATTACAGAGACAAGACCTATCTGTCAAAGACACAAGTAGTATGGTTTCAGAAAAAACTCAAGGAAAATTATGTGCCTCATAAGCCAATATTTGTTTTTATTCATCAACCCTTCACGAATTCGTCTAATGGCAAATCGTATCGCGCGATAAACGGTTACGTTCTGCAGGAAAATCAACTCAAAACTCTGTTAAGTAATTATCCGGAAGTAATTGTATTTAGTGGCCACACCCATTGGCTGTTAGGTGATGGGCATGACATATTTCGAGGTCCATTTAACATAGTAAACAATTCCTCAGTAGAAATGCCAATTGATCGTAACGGCTTGAAAGTACCCAATAAGAGTGAAGGTATCGAGGTGGCGGTGTATAAAGATAAGGTAGTAATTCAAGGTAGGAATTTTGCAAATAATAGCTGGGTTTCTAATGCTACCTATAAATTAAAGTTTTGATTCAAGTCATGGCCAAGAAAGGCTGACTAAGTAATTTGTAAATAACAATATAATTTAAGCGTTCTCACTCCACATTGACGGTGAAGGGAGAACGCTTTTTAATAAATTCTCAGCAAATTCTCAGTTTCATTCCTTAGAATAAGCAATGTAAACGATATGTTTGACAAGAAAGGAGGCGCATAGATGAAACGATTCCGTCTAAGAGTAATTTCTGTTTCGTTGGCTATTCTGTCTTCATTATTAGTACTTACGGGATGTGGTACTCAGTCTTCCGCGAGTTCCACCACGGGTACTCAAAATGCAACTTCAACAGCTAACACTCAAAAATCTTCTACCCCTAACCTGATGACGAGCCAACAACAGGTCAAATCCATCGACATAAAAGCGGCTAAGGGACAGCAAGAAGTTAATGTTCAAATCAATGAGAACCTCAACAATCTGGATAAATCTCTCAATGCCCTCGATAGGAGTCTAGGTAATTTGTGAAATTAGTATTTAACAGCATTTAACAAAGAATCTAACGTTATTAAAGGATTTAATAAAGGAGAATCGACTTACTATGCGAAAATCAAGTAAATTGTTAGCTTGCGCTTTGGTAGCATCTTCAATCGTTAGTTTTTCTCTTCCTGTCTTTGCTGACACTACCCAATCCTCTCCGCCTCCAACTTCTCAAATTCAAAATTCTTCAACAGGAACTACAACAACCCCAGCTGACAAAGCGGCTGCTAGAAAACAGAAGCTTCAAAATGAAATTTTACATCTACAAAATGCAGAGCAATTTCAGCAAAATTTAGCTCCTATTCACCAACTTCAGGCTCAAGATAAACAACTTCGTGATCAAATTAAAACTTTGAGACAGACAATCCGTGCTCAAGTCAAAACTGATCGTCAAGCTAAGAATTATAGTGCTTTATTAGCCGCCCTTAATGACATGATCCCTACGCAAGATGATATAGCCAATGCTCAGGAAGCTGCTCAAACCGCTAAAGCGGATTGGACACAACTTAGTACAGATAACAAAGCTAATAATTCCTCGGCAGTTACTGCAGACTTAAGCAAGATTCAAACAGATATTCAAAATAGAATAAACGTTTATCAAAAGATTTTAGCAGATCTTCAGAAAATAAATGGAGATTTGAACACCTCGTCTTCGACAACAACTCCTGCTTCAAGTTCATCTGCAACATCATCTACTACCTAAAGTTTTTGAGAACCGTACACTTGTGTACGGTTCTACCTATGTTCTAAACGATGATAGATAAAGGCTTTAAGTCAAATGAATCTTGTATCATAGCTGAACTTTAAATAAGTAGTTTAAGACTCTTTAGGGAAATGAATTATGAACGTCGTGCCTTTTCCCTGTTTACTTTTAACATCGATTTTGCCGCCTCGTAAATTTATGAATTCATAGACAATAGCCAATCCTAAGCCGGCACCAATACCGGCCTTCCTTTCCCTTGATCGGCTGCCCCGATAAAAGCGCTCAAATATATATGGAAGATCCTGAGGGGCAATTCCCTCCCCGTTATCTGATACATAGAGATATCTTGCTTTATCAGTTGTTTCAGTTTTTATTGTAATTTTTCCATTGGCAGGAGTATGCTGAATAGCGTTATGAATTAGGTTATAGAGGATTTGCTTAAGTTCCCCTGGTTCAACTGGCAGGGATATTTCGTCACCTTGGATATCTAAAGTTCGGTAACCTAACAGTGAATTCAAGAGGGGCAAAACCTCTGGAAGAACATCTTGAACGATTGTTTCTGGCTTGACTAGTGGATCCGGCTCGATTTGTTTTGTTAAACGGTTGAGAGTCAATAAATCCTCAGTAAGGTGGATTAATCTCTCAGTTTCAACAAGCATTGATTTATGGGCTGAAGCTAAAGTTTCCGAGTCTGTTTCCGGGTCGCGCAATAAGATTTCCAGAAAGCCTCGAATGGAAGTCAAAGGTGTTCTTAGTTCGTGGGAAGCGTCTCCAATAAACCTTGCCATTTGGTCTTTGGCTTCGGTTTCTGTCGCTAAAGATTGACTAAGAGTATCGAGCATTTGATTTAAAACAGCCCGCAAATGTGCAATTTCTGAGGCTGCTGGTTCCTCGGGTATTCTTAAGGCATAATTACCGGCGGCAATCTTCCCAGATATCTCGGACATGCGTGATAAGGGTAAAAGAGGTTTTTTCAGAATATACAATGTCAGAAGTCCGCCAAACACCAGAATAAACAGGGTGCTGATAAGGAAAACCTGAAGTTGGTGGTAGAGAATATTGTTGATCTTTGTTAGAGGGGCGGAAAGGGTTGCGTAACCGATTAATGTGTTGTTTGATGTCAGTTTTGACATTTGTCCCGTTATACTGGCTGCAGTTTCTTGGTTTAGGTAGATTGGTTCAGAAATAACCATATAGCGGGTGCCTTTTGGGGACGTTAAAATAGCATTCGCTCGAAGCTTATCCTTTGTAATTTGTTTTTGGAAAAAGGATTTTTCCAGAGCGTAAGGATTTTTTGTATTAACTTCCTGACGGCTAAGTATACCCTCAAGTTCTTTGTCGGGTGAAAAAAAAGCGACTACAACACCAGCACTAAGACTCTGCCAAGTCTTGGGAAATTGCTGTTCATGGCCCAGCCATAACTTTAGTTCATTTACATCAAACGAACCTATTTGTGCCTGAAGGTCTTGGGTTTCTCCTTTTATTAAAAACGAATTCAAAGCCTGATACTGGATTTCTCCCATTATCAGGGATACCAATAATAGGCTCAACCAAAATCTTACTAATAGTTTAATAGTCAGGGAATTTTTCCAATGTGCTTTAATCCTAGTTTCTGACATCCCGAATCACCATCCGTCCTCTAATTAAGGTTTAGTTTTATAAACTAGTGGAGGAACCAGGCGATAACCGGCACCACGCACAGTCTGTATTAATTCGTGTTCTTTGTCGCCAAGTTTGTCACGAAGATAACGGATATATACTTCGACGATATTGTCTTCACCTTCAAAGTCATACCCCCAAACGTGA
>JAUZPJ010000500.1 GCA_030706025.1 Bacillota bacterium
CCCACGGAAAATTTAAGGGGGAATGGGCCTTGCAAGCAGTCCTTCTCATTGATTTTGGCAGTACATATACCAAAGTGACAATCGTAGATCTTGATCGCGAGGAGATCATCGGGACGGCCCGAGCGGGTACGACCATTGAAACAAATATTATGGACGGGTTAAAGACGGCATTGGCTCAGATTCCTGAGCCTGAGGGTGGCTGGAATTTCGTCCGCAAGCTGGCCTGCAGCAGTGCGGCCGGTGGACTGAAAATGATCGCCAGTGGTTTAGTTAAAGAACTGACTGCTGAGGCGGCAAGACGAGCGGCTTTGGGAGCGGGTGCTCGTGTGCTCCAAGTCTTTAGTTATGAGCTGACTACCCAGGATCTTGAGAAAATTACAGCCTCTAAGCCGGATATTCTCCTGTTAGCGGGGGGAACGGACGGTGGAAATAAGGAAGTTCTGCTGAAGAATGCAGAAATGCTTTGCTCGCTTTCGATCAGCCTTCCGGTTGTCGTTGCGGGAAATAAAGTGGTGTCGACACAGGTCGCGGACATTTTAAAGAAACATCATGATCCAGTGGTAGTTGCGGATAATGTAATGCCTGAGCTGGGTGTCTTGTCCGTGGAATCTGCTCGTATGGCCATCAGAGACGTGTTTTTATCCCATATTATCAAGGCCAAAGGATTAGACAAGGCGGAAGAGTTTCTAGAGAGAATCATGATGCCTACACCGGCAGCAGTACTTGCGGCGGCAGAACTTCTAGCACAGGGACATGGTTCCGAACGGGGAATCGGTGAACTGATGATCGTGGATGTTGGAGGGGCTACGACGGATGTCCATTCGATTGCCAAGGGCGATCCAAGTAAACCCAGTGTGATGCTCAAAGGTTTGCCGGAACCCTTTGCCAAACGGACAGTGGAGGGCGACCTGGGAATGCGTTATAGTTCGGAGGCTTTAGTTGAAGCATCTGGGCACCGTTTGTATGACTATCTTGGCTGGAGCGACGAACAAGTTGCGCATCAGTTGGAGCTGTTTAAAAAAGATCCTTGGCGAATTCCTCAAACGGAAGAGGAAGCTAAGTTTGATGCAGCGATGGGTCGGATGGCCGTTGGCTTGGCAGTGGATCGTCACGCGGGTACGATCGAAGTGGTCTATACTCCGTTTGGAGCGACCTACGTACAGCATGGAAAAGATTTGACGCCCCTCAAGGTAGTTATCGGGACGGGAGGGGTACTTCTTCATCATCCCAATGTTGAGGAGATTTTACGAGGCTCAATCTTTAATTCGCAGGAACCAACGATACTCAAGCCACAAAGCCCCGTGTTTTATTTAGATAAAGACTATATTTTAGCTGCCATGGGTCTGCTTAGTGAAGTTGCACCTCAGGCCGCGTTACGGATGATGAAAAAATATGTCGTTAAATTATAGGAGGGTTTCGCATGGAGTTAACAGTCCAACAAATGGACAATGAAGAGTTTCAACGCCAGCGCCAGGAAGTCTTGGGACAATGGGAGACCGGAAAAGGTGTCGATTTTGAAGAGGCGGTTGCGTATCATAAGGCCTTGCCAAAGAGTAAAATATTCTTCGAAAAACTAGCTAAGGGAATAGCTGAATGGATTACGTTTGCACAACCACGTGCTGGGGTGGCTCTCCTTAATGAACATATTGAATTGTTACGATTTCTTCAAGATGAAGGTGGTGCGGACTTTTTGCCGTCCACGATTGATTCATATACCCGGCAAAATCGTTATACTGAAGCGCAAGCCGGTATA
>JAUZPJ010000501.1 GCA_030706025.1 Bacillota bacterium
CCAAAGCTTTCGTCTTAAATAATCTAGTTGAAAATTCACCTTTTCTTCATTGCGGACGAGCCAGTCATGCACATTGACGTGAATTTCTTCTAACGGCGCAAGCTCAGTATACGCCTTTTCGATCTGAGTCCGTAAATGATTTAGTCGATCATCAATATCTAAATTATCTCGTTCCCGTATACGGCGTTCTCGCTGTCTCGATAATCCCTCGTAAACATCAGCCAAGGCTAGAGCCTCTTTTTTTAAGGATTTTTGCCAAGAGGCTGTTAACACCACAGCCGATAACCGTGGGTAAAGAATCGGCATGACGAATCCCAAAGTATTAAAAACCTTCCCTAACTGAGCCCAGTAATTTAATTCACCAGGTCCTGCCACATAAGCCAAGGTCGGGAAAAGGTATTCCTGAACAACTGGACGAGTCACAACATTGGGAGAAAAGCGTTCAGGGCTTTGTGCTAACAGGATGTTCAGAGTATCAAAATCCCATTGTTTCTCTTGCCCCCTTAAATAGAATGTCTGTTCATTACGCATGATGGCTCGTCTCTCTGGTATGGAAAGAAAAAGATTGACCTCTCCCCCGGTTGGCTGGATTTGAGGCTTGAATCCCAAGTCCACCCATTCCTTCGTCCGCTCCGTTAATGCATCGCGAACATCGGCATTCGTCTTCAAAATCTTTTCATACATTGGGGCAGCAAGCCGCTTAAATTCGGGCAACATAGGATCAAAGAAAATAAGTCCCCACTTTTGGACAAGCCACTGCAGCGTTAGGGCAAACCACTGCGTCAGATTTTCCGCCTGTTCCAAAAAATGTTGACATTGCTTTAGAACAGACAATCGAAATTCACCATCGGGCATAGCTTCCACAAGTTGAGCTTCAATCATTTCCCAATCGGGAACCGATTGGTTGCCTACGGATTCCCCTCCCCCATCTCCTATAAGACGGCAAGCAGCGGGTCTACCTTGCGAATCCAGAATATAGGTACTCTGAATTTCTAACCAATCATGGTCTTCACTCGCTATCCAAAAAACAGGCACAACCGGACGGCCAAGCTTTTCACGCTGCTCTTGAGCTAAGCGAATTGTCGTCATTGCTTTGTATAACGTGTATAACGGTCCGGTCAATATCCCTGCCTGTTGGCCAGTGATGACCACCAGCGTTTCCTTTTGTCTAAGCTCTTCAATCATCTGGTGGGTTTGGGTGCTCGCGCCTAATTTTGTATGATACGTTCTTAAAATGTCAGCCATTCTATCTCTGGAATAATCCCTAGTATCCAAATAAGCAGCGCGCCGTTCAAAACTTACCTGCAGCTTGGGATTTCCACTCGGAAAAAATAAAGCTACTTGTTCAAAACAAGTAGCCATGGTTTGCATTGGATCTTTCATAACTATCCCCCCGCTACCTTTCCGGTACAGTGGGTATTTTATCATGCGTGATTCAAAACCGCAATTCTTCCTGATTCGCCATTTTTCACACGGCCAATAATGGCTGCTGCCAAAGTCTTGGCCTCATTTAACCGGCTAATTAGGAAATCAACACGTTCTTCCGGAACGGCCAACAGTAACCCTCCCGAAGTGATCGCATCACAAAGAACAACCCGCCGCTCCTCAGGAACATCGGCTGCAAAGTCCACTTTATCCTCTAGATGACGACGGTTAGCTTGGGACCCTCCCGGAATTGCCTTTTGCTGAATACAATCCCACACACTATCCAGGATAGGCACGGCTTCAGCATAGACTTCCGCACTGCAACC
>JAUZPJ010000502.1 GCA_030706025.1 Bacillota bacterium
GCTAAGGTGCTCTCTTTGCAATAACGTTTGGCCAAGTTTTAAGAAGGAAAATTGAGGAGAATAAAACATATGGGTTGGTTTTATTTGCTGTTAAGTTTTATTTTGGGAGGAGTGGCTGTGTACACAGTCATTCCTGATTTGTTTTTGCACCGTTTAGGGATTGGAAGTTGGAAACGTCAGTATAGTCCGGGTGTTGCTAAGACGTTAGATGACGGGCCTGATCCGAAGTTTACACCGCGTGTTCTTGAGATTTTAAAAAGACATCAAGTTCGCGCTGCGTTTTTTGTGGTAGCGGAAAAAGCAAAAAGATATCCAGAACTGATTAGGAAGATAACGGATGAAGGACATATAATCGGAGTTCACTCCCTTAATCATCGGTATGCTTGGTTTACTTCCCCATGGCGGACGTTAAGGGATTGGACAGAAAGTCTGCGTAGTCTGGAGTCTCTTACAGGAAGTAAAATAATGTGGATGCGTCCTCCTTGGGGGACGTTTAATTTTATGACATGGTGGTGGCTCAAACGAAACAAGATGAGGGCAGTATTATGGAATGTCGAAGGGCACGACTGGGTAGCAAAGCGCACACCAGAAGAAATTACGGAAAGAATTTTAAACGGTATAAATGAAGGGACCATTGTTGTCATGCATGACAGCGGTGAAAAGCAAGAGGCTCTAGAGAATTCCGCTTTGGCCTTAGAAACGTTATGCGAACGAATCGTCAAGGAACGGAAGCTCCCCATTGTTCCTTTGGAATTTCCAGAGTGGACACTTGCAAAACGCTTAATGTTTCGAGCTTGGGAAAAGTGGGAGCATTACTATGCATGGAGACACCACGTCGAGCGGGTTGATGCAACAAATATTTTTCGCTTGGAGAAAAATAGATATGAAGGCCCTGACCTTTTTTCTGAGGATGGAAAGCTGTTGGCCAAAAAGGGGGATGCCGTAGCGGAAATCCATATTGACAATATTCGGCTTCAAGCAAAAGGTCTGGATATGCAGAAGACGGCACTTAAGGCTTTGCATCAGGCCCGAGAATCGTTGCCGAATTTAGTTCGATATATTGTTAATGACCCAACGTATGATCACATTAAGGTTTTCGTGGCTCAGACGTTAATTTATCGCGGGGTTAAAGGATTTGGGTTTTCTGTTCAGGAATTACCAAATACTTGGAAAAGCCGGGGGGTTGCCTGGCTGCAAAAAATGGTAATGCGGGTTTACCACCCCGCTGGAAAAGATCGCGAAAATGGACGACTTGGCAATAAGACAAGATTGGTATGGATTAGTCGCGAGAAGCTATTAGAAAATAAACGGTGATTACCGGCTCATTTTGATGTTACGATCAGCGACATGTTCGACTTAGCTGGGGACGTTACTATTAGGGTGGGCAACGTTTAATTTGATTAGATTGAACAAGTCTGGTATAATTGGCTAGTGAATTTGCCGGATTTGACCCTTATAGGTTGTCAATGAAACATTGACTAGTTAAAGGGGGAACTAAATGTTCCCCCTTAGGCAGATTTTAGGAGTAACTAAAGGCACTAAGTGATGTATTGGGCATAAGCTGGGGTTTGTGTTCGTGATAAATCGGTAAGACTATTTAAATATCCCGCAGCCGCCTTGCACATAGAGCAAATAGTATTTTAAGGGGGAGAATATATTGTCAGTCTCGGTTGAAAAAATAGAAAAAAATGTTGTGGCGTTGGAAGTAACGGTTGAATCCGAAAAGTTTGTTAATGCGGTGAGCCAAGC
>JAUZPJ010000503.1 GCA_030706025.1 Bacillota bacterium
AGAGAGATAAGCTCATCGGCAAGCTGGATCCTGTAGAAACTAGAGGGTATTTGTGGAGCCAAGGTAAAGTTAAGTCGGGGATAATAACCATTCCCTGCCCCGGTGAGGCAAGTAAAAAGGTTTCAATGGAAATTAAAAGGGCTAATCGGAAAATCATATCGGATATTAGTGATGGCAAATTGAAATTTACGATTACTGTCAATGTGAATTCTCGTTTGGCTGAGCAGGAATGCCTAACAAATTTGGGCAATCCAGAAAAGCTTATGGAATTAAAGAAGAGTCAGGATGAGGAAATAGAAAAAGAAATTAGAAGTGTTGTTGATAAAGCCCAAGAAGAATACGATACCGATATTTTAGGGTTTGGAACTGAGTTAAGTCGAAAATTTCCGAGGGAATGGCAAAAGATAAAGGAAAATTGGGCAGAGGAGTTCCCAAAGGCTGAAGTGAATATCGTTGTTAATTCAAAAATCTCCGATATCGGTTCGGTTAAGCAACCGCTTTAGTTATTCACGGGTTTGTTGATCCCACGCAATCATATATTAAAACTTTGTCGCAACATTCCCGCAAATGTTCTGTTATGTTATACAAACAAAATAGTCGTCCTGTGTGTTTGAACCTTCTATTTTCGATAATACTATATTAACGTAAATCGCAACAATAGCCCTAATGATGATGAAGCAAGGGAAGTATTAAATGAACTATTTTTGGACAAATACAATTTGGTATGTGCTATTAGGTGCTTTAACCATATTTGAAGTGATCATCTCAATTATCAACGCCAAACGACGTAAATTTGCTTTTGCCTTTTATATGACGTTAGTGGGGCAGGTACTTTTTTTCGAATCACTGATACTCATTGTTTTCAGAGCTTATAACTACTATCCAATGATTATTCGCACCTCCCCTTTCGATGATGTTCTTGCAGGGAACCTTTTCTCACAGTTCTCGGTCGCTTCAACGGCGCTCTTAGTTGCCGTTTTAAATTTAGAGTATTATTGGATTTTTATATTGTCTGGATTATACGGATTAATTGAAGAATTATTTTTGAGTTTAGGTATTTATTCGCATAATTGGTACCAAACTTGGATGACTCTTGTTTCATTGATTATTTACTTCTGGTGGGCTAAAAAGAATTACATTAAAGGATTAGAAGGTATTAAACCACTTCGATATTATAGTTACATAATCTTAGGATTGTTTCCGTTGGATGTAGTTACCCTATTATGGGGATTTATTTTGTCTGGATATCAAACTTACACAAGGGGTTTTATGCCAGATTCGGTAAGAAGTCCTTACGTTGTAACTGTGTTATATTATTTGTTTGTAGCAATTATCATGGTTTTAATCTATTTCTTAAGGCTTAAATGGCGCTGGAAGTCTACAGTTATTTTACTGATTTACGGTGTTAATTTTCTTGGATATAAGCTTCATATTCTTTACTTCTTTAATACATGGTGGTTTATTATCTTCTCAACTGTTTCTATTTTTTCGATTTATTTCTCAATTGCCTTGTTAGATTATTTATTCAAAACAAGTAAATCAGTTTAATATCTAGCATACACCAGGATACCACATTCTAAGTTATAATTCTGGATGGCATGGCTGAAAAGGGATTGGTCTTGACTCCAAAGGCCTAAGGTCCTCAAAGTTTACGTCAGGACAGATAAAAGTATTAAAGTTTGGGTATTATTTATCCTATATCTATCGCTTCATCTAATTCATCAAAGGAG
>JAUZPJ010000504.1 GCA_030706025.1 Bacillota bacterium
TGGTCATGCGGTTTTACTTCCCCATCAACGGTTTAAATAATAATAGCACTCCGAACTATGAATTTCAAGTGTTAAATTAGCCCCTGTTTACTCCAATCTTCTATTTGGGCAGGAGTGGCGCCAAGCAACTTCTGCAGCACTTCATGGGTATGCTGGCCAAGCGCAGGGGGTTCTTTTGCTGTTTCGCGATTATCTACACCACCTACAGAAGTCGATACCTGCAATAGATTCCCCCAACTATCTGTTTTCTGCTCCCATACCAAACCCTTAGATAAAACATAGTCATGACTCATCATCTCATTGGCTTCTAAAATAGGCATCAGACAGCAGTCCACCTTTAGCCCAAACTCAGCCCACTCTGCTAATGTTCTGCTCTTAAACAATTTCACAAGGTCAAGGTATGTCGCATTGTCCGCGTTTGCGGGACTGAAATGATCCTTAATCCAATCTTCCTTGTTGACTCCTTGACAGAAATTAACCCAGAATTTCTTTTCCAACGCCCCAAGGCTAAGATAACGACCGTCACCCGTCTCATAAATATTGTAGGCTATTATTCCCCCTGTAATCTCAGAAATGCCGTAACCCGTTCCCGCAACCTTCTGAATTAAGGAATGTAACGTCATCATTCCAATTAGGGTATCTACCATTGCAAAATCCAAATATGAACCCTCATGAGTTAAAGACCGCTTTACTAGGGCCGCAAGTATAGCCTCTGAAGCCCCGATTCCCCCTATCATATCGGCAAACTGAAAACACGGCTGAACAGGTCTTCCTTGCTGATCTTTTAATTGTACCAATAGCCCGCTTAGTGCCATATAATTCAAATCATGACTTCCCAAATCGCTAAACAGCCCAGACTGCCCGAAGCCTGTTAGCGAACAGTATATCAAATCTGGTTTAACGTTCTTTAAAGCCTGATAACCGATACCTAAAGCATCGGCTACTCCTGGCCGAAAACTTTCGATGACGACATCCGCTTTGCTAGCTAGCTTAAAGGCCAACTCTTGACCCGCTTTCTCTTTAAAATTAATTGAAACACTTTTTTTTCCGCGGTTGTTGGCCAAAAACAATAACCCCGCTCCCCCCACTTCTCCACCCATTTGGCGAGCGGGATCGCCACCCTTTGGCGGTTCAACCTTAATAACCTCTGCGCCTAAATCCGCGAGACGTAAGCTCGCGAATGGTCCTGGTAAGTACCGTGAAAAATCAACCACACATAGGCCTTTTAACATTGATATCCCTCCATACTTACAAATTATTAACTTCCATTTCCGAGACCCCAGATCCTTTAGGTCTGTCTCACCCTTATCATCAATAAATCAGAACGTTAATGCCTAGACTCAAATTTCCAATCCCGACATTTATAGAACATTCTCCAAGCGTCATTAAAATTCCTTTATAATTATAGAAAAATTCAAAAAAGTCAATTAAAAACAAAAACTGAAGTGCCTATGCCCTTCAGCCTTGTTTTTTCGCACAAACTCATACTATTTTTTGAGACTTGAGAGCCATTCGAACACGGCTTTCTCCTGATCAAGAAGATCTCTTTCCTCGAGTTGCCCCTTGTCGAGCCTAGCAAACTTATCTACTAAAGCACTCCCTACGACAACCCCATCACAAACCTTAGCTAAAGCATGGACCTGTTCGGGTTTTTGGATCCCGAATCCGACACA